>CAZAMS010000041.1:0-8007 GCA_964486305.1 uncultured Aestuariivirga sp. | reverse complement strand
TTGCCCATGGCCGCAAGAATGGGTTGTGCCATGGCGAAACTCTTGTCCGTACCTCCCACCATGAAGGTCAGCGTGGCCGCGACGGCTCCGGCCACACCACCTGAAACCGGCGCATCGACCATGTCAAAACCGCGCCCTGCTGCCGCCTCGCTCACCGCACGCGCGGTAGCCACATCAATGGTCGAACAATCGATCAGGATTGCCTTGCGCGAGGCAGCCGCAAAGGCTTCATTCTCATAAACGTCGCGCACCTGTTGGCCCGTCTGCAGCATGGTGATAACAGCGTCGGCTCCCTTCACCGCTTCGGTCACCGAATTCGTGCGCGTCGCCCCGACCTCAACTGCGTGGGAAAGGGCTGTATCCGAGACATCAAAGGCCCGCACCATATGTCCCGCCTTGGCGAGATTGGCGGCCATGCCAGCTCCCATGTTCCCCAATCCGATGAAACCGATCACTGCCATGGTCATTCCCTCTTCAACGGAGTCCATTCCTCATCCTCGATCAAAGGCTCAAAGATTGCGTCGATCTCGTCGTCACTCACGTCTTCGAAACGTGACGGCGACCATGTCGGGCTATTGTCCTTGTCGATAACAAAGGCTCGCACGCCCTCGCTGAAATCCGGCTTGCGGGCGAGCCGTGACGAGACGCGATACTCCAGCTGCATGATCTCGGAAAACTGGGTCAGCTTCCCGCACTCGGCGAGCGCTCGCAGGGCCACCTTGCAGGAGCGTGGAGATTTCTTGCGAATCTCCGTCAATTGTTCCTTTGCCCAGGGCGATGGATCGGCGTTCAACACCGTGAAAATGTCTTCGATCCGGTCGGCTGCAAACAGTCGATCAATATCGGTATGAAGTTCATCAATTCGCGCCGGGGGTGGCGAAACCGTGGCATCACTCAGGATAACTTCGATCTCGTCCGGCGTTTTTTGGATGCGGGCCTTTACACTCGCCAGTTCATCACGCGGCAAGTAATGCGTCGCCAATCCGAGCCTGAGGCAATCCGCACCGTCCAGCTTGGCTCCCGCCAGAGCCAGCCACTGGCCAATGCGGTCCGGCAGGCGCGACAGGAACCAGCCGGCTCCAACATCAGGGAAAAAACCGATGCCGGTTTCCGGCATGGCAAACACCGTGGATTCTGTGGCAACCCGATAACGGCATGGCATGGCGATGCCAGCGCCACCACCCATGACGATGCCATCCATGAAACACACCGACGGCTTCGCCAGTGTGAAAAGCAAATGGTTCAAACGATATTCAGTGCGGAAGAAATCCAGCACTTCGCTGCCGCCAGCGCGGAGATTTTCATAGAGGGCGCGAAGATCGCCGCCAGCGCAGAAGCCGCGGCCATCGCTGTGATCAATGACTATGGCTGCAATTTCCGGATCGAACTCCCAGGATTGCAGCGCAGCGGTGATCGTGCGGCACATGTCAAAGTTGAGCGCATTGATGGCCTTCGGACGATTTAGCGTGATACGACCGCAACCGCCGTCGCTGCCAATGATGACTTCCTGTGCCTTCATTGCCGCAGCAGCTCCCGCGCGATGATCACCCGCATGATTTCGTTGGTGCCTTCAAGAATGGAATGCACCCGGAGATCGCGGTAGATGCGCTCAATGGGAAAATCCCTGAGATAGCCATAACCGCCATGGAGCTGCAGGGCCCGGTCGGCAACTTGCATGCAGGTATCGGTCACAAAGCGCTTGGCCATGGCCGAGAAGCGCGTGGCATCGGGTGTCCCTGCGGTTACCTTGTCGGCGGCGAGATAGAGAAGCGCGCGCGCTGCCTGCAAATTCGTTTCCATGTCTGCCAGGGTGAACTGGGTTGCCTGAAATTCGGCTATCGGCTGATCGAATTGGCGGCGTGCTCGCGTATAAGACACAGCCTCATCGAGGCAGCGCTGAGCGCCGCCAAGCGAGCAAGCCGCGATATTGATGCGTCCGCCGTCGAGCCCCTGCATGGCGATGCGGAAGCCCTGCCCTTCTTCGCCCACGAGATTTTCCATGGGCACGCGGACATGATCGAAATGCACCTGCGCAGTGGGCTGAGAATGCCAACCGAGTTTTCTTTCCTGCCCACCGAAGGTGACACCTTTCATGTCTTTTTCGATCACCAGGCAGGAGATGCCCTTGGGCCCCTCACCGCCGGTTCGCACCATCGCGAGGTAGATTTCATTCTCGCCAGCGCCGGAAATGAAGGCCTTTGAACCGGTGACGACAAAGGAATTACCGTCCTTCACCGCGCGAGTTTTTAAGGCTGCCGCATCGGAGCCCGATCCCGGCTCCGTCAGGCAGTAGCTGGCAAGCCTGTCACAAGTCACAAGCGAAGGCAGATATTTCGCCTTGAGCGCCGCGCTGCCGAAGCGGTCAATCATCCAGCCCGCCATGTTGTGGATCGAGATGAAGGCCGAGGTCGAAGGGCAGCCATAGGCCATGGCTTCCATGATCAATGCCGCTTCAAGCCGCCCGAGACCAGAACCGCCTGCGGCTTCCGAAACGCAGATGGCGCCGAAACCTAACTCCGCCGCCGCCTTGATCGTGGCGCGCGGGAAAATACATTTTTCGTCCCACAGGCCTGCGTGCGGAGTGATGGCTTCCGCGGTAAAGCGGCGGGCCGTGTCCTGAATTGCGCGTTGTTCGTCCGTTAGGTCGAATTGCATGAACACACCCTCTTGTCACAGTATCGGCCATTTACGACATATTGGAAAGATGCCTCGACGGCATGTTGCCGATGCAATAGTCTTGTCGAAGCATTGGCAGAACGCTGGAAAAGTGAAGAAACCGACAAGGGAGTCGAAGCTTTTCCAACATCGGAGCCCACCATGGAGATCATGATAACGGAACAGGACCCCATCGTCATCACCGCGGCGAAGCGCACGCCAATCGGCAGTTTCCAGGGTGCGCTATCGGGCCTTTCCGCATCGCGGCTCGGATCGATTGCCATCAAGGCAGCGCTGGAGGAAAGCAGTTTATTATCCGTGGATGAAGTCTTTATGGGAAATGTCCTGCCAGCAGGCGCAGGCCAAAATCCGGCGCGGCAGGCGGGTCTTGGTGCCGGGCTGGCGCAGAGCGTTCCTGCTACCACAATTTCAAAAGTCTGCGGCTCCGGCATGAAGGCACTGATCCTCGGCCATGACAGCATTGCTGCCGGCAGTAACGCCCGCGTCGTGGTGGGCGGCATGGAATCGATGAGCAATGCCCCCTATCTCCTGCCAAAGGCGCGGGGCGGACTGCGCCTGGGCCATGGCGAAGTCAAAGACCATATGTTCACTGACGGGCTGGAAGATGCCTTTTCCGGCAGGCTCATGGGAACCTACGCGGAGGACACGGCCGAAGCCTACCAGTTCTCGCGCGCCCAACAGGATGCCTATGCAATCTCCTCACTTGAACGTGCCCGCGCCGCGCAAGGTTCTGGCGTATTTGGCAAAGAGCTGATTCTTGTCGATGAAGCGGCGGGCCGGAACCGTGCCATGCTCGACCGCGACGAGCAGCCCGGCAAGGCCGATCCCAGCCGTATTGCGCAGTTGCGTCCGGCCTTCCGCGAAGGCGGCACAGTGACGGCAGCAAATTCCTCATCGATTTCCGATGGTGCCGCAGCCTTGGTTCTCATGCGCGCCTCGGAGGCAGAAAAAATCGGTGTGGCCCCTCTTGCTATCATCGCAGGCCACGCCGGCCACGCGCGCGAACCTGCACAATTCACCACGGCTCCCATCGGTGCGGTCAACACGCTTTTGGAAAAACTTGACTGGCGATCATCGGACGTCGAACTTTATGAAATCAACGAGGCCTTCGCCGTTGTCGCCATGGCGGCGATACGCGATCTCGGCCTGTCCAGCGACATCGTAAACGTCAATGGCGGCGCTTGCGCGCTGGGCCATCCCATAGGCAGTTCGGGCGCACGGATCGTTGTGACACTCCTTCATGCGATGATTGCCCGTGGCGTCCGCAAGGGCATCGCCACGCTGTGCATTGGTGGCGGCGAGGCGACCGCTGTTGGCCTCGAGTTGATGCACTGAGGCTATTTTCCAGTGAGCAGGCGTTTGGCTTGCTTAAGATGTGGCGCATCCACCATCTTCCCGTCCAGGCTTAACGCTCCGATGCCTGGATTCTTTTCGAACAATTCAACAATGCGCCTTGCCCGTTCGATCTCAGCTTTACTTGGCGTAAAGGCCGCGTTGATCACTTCTACCTGGGCTGGATGTATGGCCATCATTCCGGAGAACCCGTCGCGCCGCCCCCGTGCGGCATAGGCCTTGAGTCCGTCAAGGTCGCGGAAGGTGGGATAAACCGTCTCGATGGCGGGAACACCCGCCGCGTGCGCTCCGAACAGAGTCAGGGACCGTACCGTTTCATAGGGTGGCGTGTAACGCCCGTCCTCTTCCCGTGATGTTGCGGCCCCGATAGCAGCAGGCAGATCTTCCGCCCCCCAGGTCAAGCCACAGAGCCGCGGCGTCACATCACCATAACTGCCGAGCGCGAATATTGCGGCTGGTGTTTCGGTGGCAATCGGCAGGATGACGGCATGGGTATCGCCCAAGGCTTTCAAGCGCTTATCGAGATCAAAGAGCGAGCGATCGCCTTCTGCCTTGGGCAGCACAATACCATCGGGCTTGCCCGCTATGATGGCCGCAAGATCATCATCAGTCATGCCACTGCCAAGCGGGTTGATACGGACGAACAGCGGCATGGGGCGTGGCCCGCGCGAAAGAAACTTGGCGACACACGCGCGCGCCTCCTTCTTCCGACCCGATGTAACAGCATCCTCAAGATCGAGGATCAGCACATCGGCGCCTGCGCTGAGCGCTTTTTCCATGCGTTCGAGCTGGTCGCCGGGCACGAACAATAGTGAACGCAGCATCATTTCGCGGACCTCTTCAACAACGCCATGCGCAGGCACTGGCAGACGATTTCATCCCGCTGGTTTAGTGCGCGGTGCTGAAAGGTGACGATGCCCGCGTTTGGCCGGGATTTCGAGGCCTTGAGTTCCACCACTTCGGTTTCAACCCGCAAGGTATCGCCAATGAATACTGGTTTCGGCATGGTCACCTTCTCATAACCAAGATTGGCAACCAGTGTGCCAAGTGTTGTGTCTCCCACCGACAGCCCGACCATCAGGGCAAAGGTGAATGTGCCATTGACGACAATGCGTCCGAATTCCGTAGCGCTCGCATATTCCGCATCGAGATGCAGGGGCTGGGGATTGTGAGTCAGTGTCGAGATGATGAGATTATCTGTTTCGGTGACCGTGCGGCGGATGTCATGGACAATGCGGTCACCCACCTTCCATTGATCAAAAAAGCGTCCGGCCATCAGCTTTCTCCCTTTTCCACCCGTGCAAGTAAAGCGCCTTCGGATACCTGCGCGTCAACTCGTGCTTTCAGATCTGTTATGATTCCATCGAAGGGCGCAACAAGTCCCTGTTCCATCTTCATGGCTTCAATGACAACGAGTCTTTGGCCCTTTTTGACCTTGTCTCCTATTGCCACATCAACTGCGATCACACGACCCGGCATCGGTGACAATATCATACCGTCAGAAGCTGCGCCGCCTCCCGATCTGTCAGCACGTGGCAGCCCGAAGGGCCACGCCTGCCCCTTCATAAAAAGCACTCGCTCGCCATCGGCCATGGCGGCGGGTGTGCCTGTCGACTCGACTGTCGGGTCAATGGTAACCAAGTAAGGTACGCCAGTAATCTGAACAATAACATCGGCGAGCAGAGGAGCTGCGATACGAAAACCGGTGAGCGCCGCCCAAGGATCATCAGCTTGATTTGGAATCAGTGCGCGAGCTGCGGCCTGCAGCACTCCGGCATCCGGTACGAGGTTCGGAATCAATTGCGCGCCGTGGCGTTCAATGAATCCGGTATCGATGCGGCCCGCGATGAAGTCAGCATGGCTGGCGGCGCGGGCAAGGAAGCCTGCATTGGTTCGTACCGGCCAAACCTCGATCTGGCCACAGGCCTTGGCAAGCTTTGCTGTGGCTTCGGTTCGGCTGGGGGCGTGAACAATGAGCTTGGCGATCATTGGATCGTAATGCGCCGTGATTTCACCGCCCTCCTCAACACCGCTGTCGACCCGGATGTCGCTCGGCAGGCGGAGGCGGTCCAGCCTGCCGATCGAGGGCAGGAATCCGGTTGCCGGGTTCTCCGCATAGAGTCTTGCTTCCATGGCCCAGCCGGAGATTGCGAGTTCATCCTGCCGCTTCGGCAGAGGCTCACCAGACGCAACCCGCAATTGCCATTCGACCAGATCCTGCCCGGTGATTGCTTCGGTCACCGGATGCTCGACCTGAAGCCTGGTGTTCATCTCCATGAACCAGATTCGATCCGCCCGCAGCCCCTCAGATGCATCGGCGATGAATTCAATGGTGCCGGCTCCCACATAATCCACAGCGCGCGCTGCCCTGACTGCCGCAGAGCAAATTGCCTGGCGCGTGGCCTGATTCATTCCCGGTGCGGGTGCTTCCTCGATCACTTTCTGATGGCGGCGCTGCAATGAGCAGTCGCGTTCGAATAAGTGGACCACGTTGCCATGGCTGTCGCCGAAGACCTGAACCTCAATATGGCGTGGGCCGCTGATATATTTTTCAAGCAGCACGCGGTCATCGCCAAATGATGCTGCGGCTTCGCGGCGGCATGAAACGAGCGCATCAGCAAAGGCTCCCGCGTGCTCCACCTTGCGCATGCCTTTTCCACCGCCGCCGGCAACTGCCTTGATCAGGACGGGGTAGCCGATCTTGTCGGCCTCATTCTGCAGGCGTTCGGCTGACTGGTCAGTGCCCATATAGCCGGGTGTTATGGGGACTCCCGCTTTTTGCATCAGATGCTTTGCCGCATCTTTCAATCCCATGGCGCGGATGGCGGCAGGCGGTGCACCGACCCAGACGAGTCCCGCTCTCTGAACCGCTTCGGCAAATTTGGCATTCTCCGACAGAAAGCCATAGCCGGGATGGATCGCTGCAGCACCTGTCAAGCGCGCTGCTTCCAAGATCTTGGCGCCGGCGAGATAGCTTTCGTGGGCCGGGGCCGGACCGATCAAGACGGCTTCATCAGCCTCGCGCACGAAGGGCATGTCGGCATCAACATCCGAATGGACCGCGATAGTGCGAACACCAAGTTCGTGCGCCGTGCGGATGATGCGGCGGGCGATCTCGCCACGGTTGGCGATGAGGAGGCTTTCAATCATCGCTACATCCGGAACACGCCGAAGCGCGGGCGCTCAGGGATTGGCGCATTCAGTGCCGCAGAGAAAGCGAGGCCCAACACATCGCGCGTCTGGGCGGGATCGATAATGCCATCATCCCACAACCTTGCAGTTGCGTAGTAGGGATTGCCTTCAGCTTCGTAGCGGGACCTGATTGTGTTCCTGTATTCTTCCTCATCCACGGCCGACAATTGATCACTGCGGACCGATGACAGTACTGACGCGGCTTGTTCGCCACCCATCACGCTGATCCGGCTGTTCGGCCAAGTGAACAGAAATCGTGGACCATAGGCGCGTCCGCACATGCCGTAATTTCCCGCGCCAAAACTGCCACCGATCAGCACGGTAATCTTCGGCACGCTCGCGGTTGCCACCGCTGTCACCAGCTTGGCGCCATCCTTGGCAATGCCGCCAGCTTCATACTTGCCGCCAACCATAAAGCCGGAAATATTCTGAAGAAACAGGAGTGGAACGCGGCGCTGACAGGCGAGTTCGATGAAATGCGCGCCCTTCAAGGCGCTCTCTGAAAAAAGCACACCATTGTTGGCTAAAATTGCAACCGGAATTCCCCAGATTCGCCCAAAGCCGCAAACCAACGTGGTGCCATAGAGCGACTTGAACTCATGCATCTCGGACCCATCGACTATGCGGCCGATCACTTCGCGCACCTCATAGGGTGTGCGGACGTCCTGGGGGATCAGGCCATAGAGATCTTGCGGATCAAGTTTCGGAGGATGCGGAGTCGTGATTTCGATATCAACAGTTTTCACGCGGTTGAGCCTTGTCACGATCTCGCGGACGCTCAGCAAG
>CAZAMS010000040.1:0-6635 GCA_964486305.1 uncultured Aestuariivirga sp. | reverse complement strand
TCAATCAGAAAGCCCGAACCTTCCTGCTCTGGGCATCCATCAGGCTCATGTTGCGAAAGCTATGTAATCCCAATTGATGTTTTAGGACAGACTCTAAGGTTGCGTTTTCGGGCTCATGGCATTTCCCAGAATTGCCGCGGCACCCTCAAGACCTGAACCGTTGACCACCGTATTCGGCACAAGCTTTCCGATGATTGTCACCAGACTCGGTTGACGCTCCAGCGTACTCAAGACCTTATCGAGTGCCTGCAACATCGCCACGCGGTCCTGGCCCAGCACATTGGCCTGTGCCAACTGGCCTTGCGCAATCTCTTCCAGATAAATGCGTTCAGCGCGGCCAAGGGCAGCACGCTCGCTTTCGCGCTGCTGTGAGACCTTGACGGCAATCTGCGCCGCAACCAGGCGCGTTTGTTCATTGGCCGTAGCGCGCGCCTGTTCCGTTTCAATCCTGACCTTCTGCGCTTCCGTCTCACGCTGATAGGTTTCGCGCAACTGGTCGGCGAGCTGCTGCCTGAGACGGGCGATGAGGATTTCCGGCGGTATCGCGGGTTCACCGAGCCGGATTTCCTTGATCTCGACCCCGGCCTTGCGTGCTTCAAGCTTGATCTGCTCCTCGATAGTGTCTTCGATCGCCTCCCGGTTCTCGATCAGGTCAAGAACTCTTGTGGCCCGCACCTCGTAGCTCACGATCTTGTCGCCTTCCTTGATCGGTATGCGGATCGACGAGCCCGCCACATTGCGCACGATGGAGCGGATGAGCGGTGTCAGGATGCGGTGTTCGATTTCCTGAATGCCGCCCACCGAACCCGCCACGATGGGCGCGTTTTCGGGCTGTATCTGCGCCACGACGCGCAATTCCTGGGGAATGTCCCAGCCCTCGACCTTGACGAAAACCGCGCTGTCAACGGCGGCCTCCGCCACCGGTATGTCGACAGTGCGCTCGCTCTGCTTGAGATTTCCCTGCTGGTCGATGGAAAGATCAATGATGCGGCGGCGGTAGCCACCCTTGTATTCCCAGGTCTGTACGCGCGTGTCGACGAGAGTCACGTCGTAGGCGTGGCGGTTGAGATAATAGGCACCAGGCAATAGCGGTTCCTTCCACAGGCCGATGCATCCGCTTGAAACCAGCGGCACTGAAAGCGCGTCCGCGTCATGTTGCGCCTGGCTGACGCGGACCATTTCCTCGCTGCAATCAAGGTTCGGCTGCTGGACGTTGGATTTGACCACGCCCACTTGGCCGGCGGGAATGACCGTCGCCGCCGTGTTGTTGTCCACGCGTACATTGAAAAGATAGCGGTTAAGCCGATAGGAGCCGGGCTTCAGCACCGTTTCCTGGGAACCCCGGATACCGCCTTTTTCAATGAACGTCTGCGCATCGAGCTGAGCTTATCGTCGGAAATAAGGGGCGAGATGAACATGCCCTCCGGCATGGCAGCGCCATCGAGAGCGGTGATCTGCCCGTAATATCCTTCCGGCACCTCCACCACGTCGAACGTTTCTACCTCATAGAGCACGTTGAGCAGTGGGCGGAAATGAAAGCCAGGCCCAAGAATCTCGGCTTGCGGGCCCTTCTGGCCAGAGAGTGCAATGATGCGGCCCGGCGGCAGGTCATCGGCGAAATAGATGCGCTTCAGGTGGCCGACCTTGTCTGCGTCAATGAGCATGAAAGATGTGGAGGAGAGGAAACCCAAGCCCGCGACCACCATCAGGGCGCCAGCCAACGGCCCGCTAAACAGCGCGGACATATTCCCCGTCCAGCCCTGTGGCCCGCCCTGCACCGGCTGGCGTCGGCGTGTGAAGGCCTGAACTCCTGCAATAATAAGCACGAACCCGATGATGACTGGCAGCATGATGATCTCCCCAGTTTCAAATTTAGGCTAAGACAAGGGTTACTCCAATTGCATCCTTCCCACAAACTAGGGTTTTGTCACCCGTCTCATTGTGAGATTGATGCGGCCGCCGTCTTTGAGAAGTGTTGAGCTTCCGCTGACCACACGGTCAATCCCGTGGAAGGCAAGACGCGACGGGCCTTCCAGTATCAGCACATCGCCCGACGCCAGCTTCAGGGATTGCGTCTTGCCGCCGCGCGTGGTGCCGCCAAGGCGGAAGAGGGCCGTATCGCCCAGCGAAATGGAAACCACCGGGGCTTCGAAATCCTCCTCATCCCGGTCCTGGTGCAGACCCATTTTGCCATCGCCCCCATAGAAATTGACGAGGCAGGCTTCAGGCCCATGGGCATAGTTTGAAACCCTGGTCCATACGGCCAGAACGCTTTCAGGAATGGCGGGCCATGGCAGTCCCGTTACCGGGTGGCTGGCCTGATAGCGGTAGCCCGCCTTGTCGGAAACCCAGCCTAAGAGGCCCATGTTGGTCATGCGCACGGAGAAGGGTTTGCCGGTGCGCGGCATGACCGGCGTGAACAGGGGTGCGGCGATAACGGCATCGCGCAAGGTTGCCACTAAATCCTCCTGGGTCGCGCGGTCCATAAAACCGGGAAGATATTTGAAACCATCCATTGCAAAATCTCTTAATTCAACCGCTTGCCGCCAAAGAAACATCACACTATATAGCGCCTCGAACGCCATCACCCCTTGGAATCAGGGAAAGATGGACCATATTTCGAATATTAAGGGGGCAGCCCAAAGCGAGAGCGCCTGATGGGGCTTTTTGCGCGCCGCCTGCCGAGAGGAGAGAACACATGGCTAAAGTTATTGGTATTGACCTCGGGACCACGAATTCCTGCGTGGCCGTCATGGAAGGCAAGAACCCCAAGGTTATTGAAAATGCGGAAGGGGCCCGCACCACGCCCTCGATCGTCGCTTTCAATGCGGAAGGCGAAACACTCGTCGGCCAGCCCGCCAAACGGCAGGGTGTCACCAACCCCGAAAACACATTCTTTGCAATCAAGCGCCTTATTGGCCGCCGCATGGAAGACCCCATGGTGGCAAAGGACAAGAAACTCGTGCCTTACAACATTGTGAAGGCCGACAATGGCGATGCCTGGGTTGAGAGCCGCGGGCAGAAATACGCGCCCTCGCAGATCTCGGCCTACACGCTGACCAAAATGAAGGAAACCGCTGAGCGCTATTTGGGCGAACCAGTCACGCAAGCCGTTATTACAGTTCCGGCCTACTTCAACGACAGCCAGCGCCAGGCCACCAAGGATGCAGGCAAGATCGCCGGCCTTGAAGTGCTGCGCATCATCAACGAGCCTACGGCTGCAGCATTGGCCTATGGCCTTGACAAGAAGGAAGCGGGCACCATTGCGGTTTACGATTTGGGCGGCGGTACTTTCGACGTTTCAATTCTCGAAATCGGTGACGGCGTATTCGAAGTGAAGTCCACCAACGGTGATACATTCCTCGGCGGTGAAGACTTCGACATGCGCATCGTCGATTACCTCGCCGATGAATTCAAGAAAGAGCAGTCAATTGATCTCCGCAAGGACAAGCTGGCGCTCCAGCGCCTGCGCGAAGCTGCCGAAAAAGCCAAGATCGAATTGTCGTCGGCAACGCAAACCGAAATCAACCTGCCCTTCATTACTGCGGATGCCTCGGGTCCAAAACATCTGACCATGAAGCTGACGCGCTCCAAGCTCGAGGCGCTTGTAGATGACTTGATCCAAAAGACCGTGGAGCCCTGCCGCCAGGCCCTGAAGGATGCCGGCGTCACCGCCGGCCAGATCAACGAGGTCGTTCTCGTGGGCGGCATGACGCGCATGCCCAAGGTCATCGAAACCGTAAAGCAGTTTTTCGGCAAGGAACCCCACAAGGGTGTGAACCCCGATGAAGTGGTTGCCATTGGTGCCGCCATTCAGGCGGGCGTGCTGCAGGGCGAAGTGAAGGATGTTCTTCTTCTCGACGTAACGCCACTGTCACTGGGTATCGAAACCCTGGGCGGCGTGTTCACCCGTCTCATTGACCGCAACACCACGATCCCCACCAAGAAGAGCCAGGTGTTCTCGACTGCTGATGACAATCAGACGGCGGTCACCATCCGCGTCTTCCAGGGCGAGCGTGAAATGGCCGCCGACAACAAGATGCTGGGCCAGTTCGATCTCATGGGATTGCCACCGGCACCGCGCGGCATTCCGCAGGTGGAAGTGACTTTCGATATCGATGCCAACGGCATTGTGAATGTCTCGGCCAAGGACAAGGCCACCAACAAGGAACAGCAGATCCGCATCCAGGCCTCTGGCGGTCTCTCTGAAACAGAGATCAACAAGATGGTGAAGGAAGCGGAAGCCAACGCCGCCGAGGACAAGAAGCGCAAGGATGTGGTGGAAGCCAAGAACCACGCCGAAAGCCTCATGCACTCGACGCAGAAATCCGTTGTTGAATTGGGCGACAAGATTTCCGCCGCCGACAAGTCTGCCGTTGATGCGGCCATTGCCGACCTCAAGTCGGTGCTTGAAGGTGAAGATGCCGAAGTGATCAAGGAAAAGACCAATGTCCTGGCCCAGGCCGCCATGAAATTGGGTGAAGCCCTCTACAAGGCGCAAAGCGCGGGCGGCGGCACGTCAACCGATGGCGAAGTGCCTAACATGGAAAAGGACGATGCCGATGACGACATCGTTGATGCCGACTTTACGGAAGTCGGTGACGACGATAAGAAAACGTCCTAACAGAGATAAGCCCTCCAGCCCGATGGGGTTGGGGGGCCTTCCCATTGAGGGCGTAGAGATAGATGGCCAAACGTGATTTTTACGAAGTTCTCGGGGTCCAAAAAGGGGCCGACGAAAAGGCGCTGAAAGCCGCCTACCGCAATCACGCCAAGAAATTCCATCCCGATGCCAATCCGGGCGACAAGGCCGCTGAAGCCAAGTTCAAGGAAATCAGCGAAGCCTACGAAATCCTGAAGGACCCCCAGAAGAAAGCCGCCTATGACCGCTTCGGCCATCAGGCTTTTGAAAATGGCGCGGGCGGCGGGCGTGGGTCCGGCGGCGCTGGCTTCGGCCCTGAATTCAATTCCTCCATGTCGGATATCTTTGAAGATCTCTTCGGAGACTTCATGGGCGGCGGCGGCCAGCGCACCAGCCAGCGCGGGCGTGGCGGCGGTGGTGCCACGCGCGGCGCCGATCTCCGTTACAACATGGAAATTTCCCTGACCGAGGCCTATTCCGGCAAGACGGCGCAAATCCGTGTGCCAACCTCAGTCTCCTGCGAAACCTGCAAAGGCTCCGGCGCCAAGCCCGGATCAAGTCCCAAGACCTGTACGACCTGTAAAGGCGCGGGCGCCGTGCGCTCACAATCCGGTTTCTTCACCGTTGAACGCGCCTGCCCCACCTGTCAGGGGCGCGGACAAGTGATCTCTGACCCCTGCGGCACCTGCGGCGGCCAGGGCCGCCTCACCAAGGAACGCAATCTCTCAGTCAATATTCCGCAAGGCGTTGAAGATGGCACCCGCATCCGCCTGGCCAATGAGGGCGAAGCGGGCTTGCGCGGCGGGCCGACGGGCGATCTCTATATTTTCCTCACCGTCCGCCCCCATGAATTTTTCCAGCGCGATGGCGCCGATCTCTTCTGCAAGGTACCGATCTCGATGGCAGTGGCAAGCCTCGGCGGCGAAATCGAAGTGCCAACCATTGACGGCAAGAAGGCCCGCGTCACCATTCAGGAGGGCGCCCAAACTGGCAAGCAGTTCCGCCTGAAAGCCAAGGGCATGCCGGTGCTGCGCTCCTCGCAGCACGGTGACATGTATATCCAGGTGAATGTCGAAACGCCGGTCAATCTCTCGCGCCGGCAACGCGAGCTGCTGAAGGAATTCAGTTCCGAAGCACGCAACAATTCGCCGGAATCCGAGGGCTTCTTCGCCAAGGCCAAGGCCTTCTGGGATGGATTTGGGAACTGAGTTTTTCTGCAAAGTCAGTTTGAGAAGCTATTAGAAAGCATTGGCTGGCATGGAATAGATTACAGAATTGATGAGTCAAATGAATCTCAAGCTCAAAAAAAATCTATCCAAGGATGCAGACGGTTCAAAAAAAGCGACCACGAATTCTCGAAAGAGGACGAGAAAGCTTTTTTCAATAGTTCTACGAAAGATAAACTCTGATAAGTCTCTCGCCGCGGATTTCTATGAGCCGGTTCCAGTACGTCGCTACTTGGCAGAACATAAAGTCTGGGTGAAATACTGGAATACCAAATCCAGGATTATCTTAAATGGAAAGACAAACACGCTACTTTTCACCAGCGATGATTGGTTCAATTCACTTTCAAATGCAGTCGAGCATGTAGGCAAACAGATTCCCCGAAGCGAAGAGCAGGACTGGTTGACTGATTCAGAATTGCCAAGTTGGATAATCTTTCCAAAGCGCGTTCCAATATCATGGGGATTCCCCACATATAAAGCGATTGCTGATTTGGCCGACAAAGAAGAAGCAAGATTTGTTGCTCGAATTGACAAACGAAGAAGAGCTTACGAAAAGCGAAAAAAGTCTCTTTGAAAAATGGGCTGTAGTCCATTCGTGTGAATGCCATCACGAAAGTAAACAATCATGCCCAAGGCCTTCTGGGATGATTTCAGCATCTAGTTCTGGGCCGGCGCGGAAGGAATGCCATCCACAAAAGGATCGCCGAGATCAAAGTGCAAGCTGGATTCACCGCAGACAAAGGCGCGTCCGGTGATGCTCGGGATCA
>CAZAMS010000039.1:0-14430 GCA_964486305.1 uncultured Aestuariivirga sp. | reverse complement strand
GCATAGACTGCTACCGCTGAAAGCAGTTCACGCAGCATGTGGGCAGAAGACTCATCCAGCTTGAAATAGGCACCGCGGCTGAGCTTGGCCATTTCCCTGAAACAGCGTTCGGCGTTGCCATCGGTACCCTCCTGAAAAGCGAAGATGGGTGTTCCCTGCAAGCCGATTTCACCAGCTGCCTGGCACAGTACGTCTATATTTTCTTCCATTGCATCGCCCACATAGATTACCGCGTTTACTTTGGTTTTGCTTATTTCTTTTTTGATGTGCGCAAGGGCACGGCCAATTTGGGTATTGCCACCGCGGCAATCCACCGTCGTCATGAGTTTTGCGAGAGCCGCTGGGTTGCTGATCCATTTGGACGCACGGCATTCATTGAAGCCACGGAAATAAACCAGTTGCACATCAAGCCCGCCAATGCGGGCCGTTTCGGCAAACATTTCTGCCTGGATCGAAAGGGCACGGTCCCAGCTCGGCTGCCTGCTCATGGTGGCATCCATGGCAAATATCAGCTTGCCGCGATCACTGCCCTTTGCAACCGGCCGCAGACCACGGACCTTCTCAAGGAAAGCAGAAACATCGCCTTCGCTTTTTGACGTCACCGAGGTCGTTGATTTGGCCATATCCTTGCCCCCCTTTGTAGACGGCGGCGTTACAGATAGTGCGCTTTTTGGGAATTCAAAGCAATTTCGCCAAAGCCTATTCGCAAGATTCTGCTTTCAGGAGCTCCAAATGGGCCAGCTTCCCCGAGAGGGCAAAATTTCCATAATCCATGACCAGACCGGTGGAAACGCCATTTTCATACATATCAAAATTGATTTGATAGAGCGGGGTTTCCGCGTTGTTTTCATCGGCTGCATAGTAACCGATGGTGACGGGCCAGGAAGGGAGCGATAGCAGCGGGGTTGCCTGGGGATTGTCTTTATTCTTCTTGCCTTCCCCGGCATTTACTTTCTTGCCGATGGTGCTGATGGCACGCACGGTTTTTTCCTCGTCAGAACCGTCATAGACGAGGGAGACATCGCGGGTTTCGCCCTTTGCCGCCGCATCCATCAGGCGCAATTGATGGCGCATCGGGAATACCGTTTCAGCGGAAATGGAAATTTTCTTCTCCTTCGGCAAGGTAATGCTGACTTCGCCGGCACTGCTCTTGTCGGCGCGGGCAACGCTCAGGCGCTTCTCGCTTTCCTGCTTGTTATCCACAAATTCCTTTTCGCTGTAGTTCATTGCCTTGCCGTCACCGGTTTCCCAGGATGATGACTGGGTGTCGAAAAGGCGTGAAGTTCCTTCTTTATAGTCAAAGCGGTTGACTAGGCGGAAACTTACGGTCCAGCCGTCACATTCGCTGCCCGACACCTCATAGGCCATGCGGCCCGAAACGCTGCCCACATTGGCGCTTTGGCTGGTACGCAGGAGCTGCAGGTCATAGACGGCGCGGTGCGGCGCTACCACCGATGCGAAAGCCTCCGATGCGAAACCCAAGAAAACGACCGTCAATAAAACTCTTTTCAACACCCTTGAATCTCCGTGGTTCCAGTGGTCCATTGCCCACCTGCTTATACTGATTTGTAGTTGCGAAGGTTAAGGCAAAGCAAACATGACAACAATGGCCAAACCAAGAATTCTGGTGGCTCACCGTTTACCAGCCGAAGTTGAGGCACGGCTTTCCCACGACTTTGCGGCTGAGCTGAATACGGAGGACCGCGTGATAAGCGCTTCGGAACTTATTCCCAGGGCCAGGGACTTTGATGCCCTTCTGATATCCTCCATGTTCAAGTGCCGGGCCGATGTGATCAATGTCTTGCCGGCCTCCATACGCATGATTGCAACATTCTCGGTTGGCACCGACCATATCGACATTCCGGCGGCGAAGGCACGAAACATTGCAGTTTCCAATACGCCCGATGTGCTTACCGATGCCACGGCGGATATTTCATTGCTGCTTATGCTGGGTGCTGCACGGGGTGCGAGCTGGGGCGACCGCATGGTGCGGGGGAACAAATGGCCGCCACCTTCGCTGGTTGCTCCACTCGGGCTTGACGTCAGCGGGCGCAGGCTCGGCATTCTCGGCATGGGGCGCATCGGCCAGGCCGTGGCCAAACGGGTGCGCGCCTTCAATATGGAACTGCATTACCACAACCGCAAACGGGTGGATGCAGGCCTTGAGTACGGCGCCCTGTTCCATTCCCGCTTTGAAGACATGCTGCCCCATTGCGATTTTCTGTCCATCAATTGCGCATCAACGGCTGAAACGCGCGGTATCATAAATACGAGCACCCTTTCCCTGCTACCGCCCGACGCAATTGTGGTGAACGCGGCGCGTGGCGACATTGTGGATGACGATGCCCTGATTTCCGCGCTCAAATCCGGAAAGCTGGCAGCGGCCGGGCTTGATGTATTCAAGGACGAACCCAACATCGACCCACGTTACCGCGAACTGGGAAATGTCTTCATGCTGCCGCATCTCGGCAGTGCCACAAAGAATACACGCATTGCCATGGGCATGCGGGCGGTGGATAATTTAGAAGCGTTTTTCAAGGGCGAGAAACCCCGCGATCTTTTAACAGGAGCATGAGATGGGATTGATCGATAAAAGACTTGCTGAGCTTGGCATTGCGCTCCCCACACCTGCAAAACCGATTGCCAATTATGTGCCTTGGGTGAGAACCGGAAATCTTGTGTTCATATCCGGTCAGGGCGCCGTGCGAGACGGCAAGATCGAATATACGGGCAAGGTTGGCGATACGCTTTCGATTGAGGATGCCATTGCTTCCGCCCGATTGACCGCGATCAATGTCATTGCCCATCTGCGCGATGCCTGTGGCGGCGATCTTGACCGGGTGAAACGCATCGTGAAGCTTCTGGGCTTTGTCAATTGCACGCCAACATTCGGCGAGCAACCCAAGGTCATCAATGGTGCATCGGACCTCATGGTCGAGGTGTTTGGTGACAAGGGCCGGCACGCGCGCTCGGCAGTGGGTGCGCCAGCGCTTCCCTTCAATCTCTCGGTTGAGGTCGAAGCCATCGCGGAAATTGAATAGGCATGCGTTTTTCGCCGCAACTGCGAGAATTTGACTGGCTGGTGGCGCGGCCCATTGCGCATCGTGGGCTTCATGCCAAGAGCAAGGGCATCATTGAAAACACCGAAGGTGCCTTTGCCGCGGCTATCAAGGGCAACTATGCCATTGAATGCGATGTACAATTGTCCGCTGACGGCGAGGTCATGGTCTTTCATGATGATGATCTGGACAGGCTTACTGAAGCAAAGGGCCCGTTGAAAGCGCTCACTGCCAAGGAATTGAAGCGTGTGAAATTGAGGTCAACTACGGACCACATGCAGACTTTGGCGGAACTGCTGGAACAAGTTGATGGGCGCTCAAGTCTTGTCATTGAACTCAAATCCCTATGGGACGAGAACGACGCGCTGGCAAAGCGGGCGCTGAAAGTTCTCGAAAACTATAAGGGGCCTTGTTGCCTGATGTCGTTTGACCCCAGTCTGGTCGCCTGTCTGTGTGAATTCTCGCCCCACACGGTGCGGGGCATTGTGGCGGATCGCACCACGGATCCCTATTACAACGCCCTGCCCTTGGCAAAGCGCTATGCCATGCGTACCTTTGGCCACATTGCCCAAACGCAACCGCATTTCGTGGCCTATAATTGGCGCGATCTTCCCTTTGAACCCGTCACGGAAATTCGCAAGCTGGGGCATCCGGTGATCACGTGGACGGTGAGTTCAAAGGAAGAAGCGGCGCAGGCGTTGCGCTATTGTGACCAGGTTACCTTTGAAGGCTATGTTCCTTGAAGCTTCGCACAGTTGAAAGTGTTCTGGAAATTCCGGCGGCCCAGTGGAACGCCTGCGCCAATCCATCGGGCTTCAACCCCTTTGTGTCCCATGGATTTTTCCGGGCGCTGGAGGAGAGCGGCTCTGCCACAGCCAAAACCGGATGGAAGGCCGAGCATCTGGTTTATGAGACGGCAAGGGGAGAAATCGAAGGCATAGCACCCTGCTATGTAAAGCCTCACAGCCAGGGCGAGTATGTTTTTGACCATGGCTGGGCGGAAGCCTACCACCGGGCTGGTGGACACTATTATCCAAAATTGCAGTCATCGGTTCCCTTCACGCCGGTGACTGGCCCTCGCCTGTTTTCTGCAAGTGCAGAAACGCGCGCGCTTCTTGCCAAAGGCCTTGTTTCGGCCTGCAACGCATTGCGGGCTTCATCGGCCCATATCACCTTTTTACCGGACGTGGATTGGATGAATGTTGATAAGGCGAAGTGGCTGCAGCGGCAGGATATTCAATTCCACTGGCAAAACCAGGACTACAAATCTTTTGATGATTTTCTCGCCAGCCTCTCATCGGCCAAGCGCAAGAACATCCGCAAGGAACGGAAGGCGGTGCGCGATGCCGGCATCAGTTTTGACTGGATCACGGGCAAAGACCTCCGCGAAAGCCATTGGGATGCATTTTTTAATTTCTACATGGAAACGGGTTCGCGCAAATGGGGCTCGCCCTATCTGACGCGGAAGTTTTTCAGCCTGATCAGCAAAAACATGGGACAGCACGTATTGCTCATTCTGGCGCGCCGTAATGGACGCATTATTGCGGGGGCCCTGAATTTCATTGGATCCGAGGCGCTCTATGGACGAAATTGGGGGGCAAGCGAGCATCATGATTTCCTGCATTTTGACACCTGCTATTATCAGGCCATAGACTTTGCCATTCAGCACAAGTTGACAAGGGTTGAAGCCGGGGCGCAGGGGCAACACAAACTGGCGCGGGGCTACCTGCCAGTAAAGACCTACAGCCTGCACCATTTCGCGCATCTGGGCTTGGCCCGCGCCGTTGGGGAATACCTGGAACAGGAGCGCAGGGCCATTGATCAGGACCAGGCTTTGCTTGTTCAGCATTCACCCTTCCGGCATGAAACCGATGATTGATATGGAGTGTGGCCCATGACCTATGATCCCAACAATATCTTCGTAAAAATCCTGCGCGGCGAAATTCCCAGTCATAAAATATATGAGGATGAGCATACGCTGGCTTTCATGGATGTGATGCCCCAGGTGGAAGGTCATTGCCTGGTCATTCCAAAGGTCGGTTCGCGCAATTTGCTGGATGCAGAGCTTTCGACTTTAACGCCTCTCATGGCCACGGTTCAAAAGATCACGCGCGCGGCCAAGGTGGCCTTCAATGCCGATGGTGTGCAAGTCCGGCAATACAACGAGCCTGCTGCGGGACAAACCGTGTTCCACCTGCACTTCCACATCCTGCCACTGAATGAAGGTCAGACTCTCCACCCACACTCGGGCAAAATGGCAGATCACGCGGTGCTGGCAGGATATGCGGAGTTGATACGAAAGGCCCTATGAGGGCGGCAACTCGGGTGTCACCTGTTGAGCGTCATTGTATTTTTTCTTCTCGAGGATAACCAGCGCAATTCCTGAAATGATGGCGATTGATGCCAAAATCAGGCGCAAGGTTATGGGCTCGCTGAGAAGAATAATTCCACCTATGGCAGCAATGACCGGAACACTGAGTTGCACAGTTGCTGCCTGTGTGGATTTCAAGGCGGGCAGTGCCTTGTACCAGATGGCGTAGCCTATTCCGGACGTCACTGCGCCGGACATGATTGCATACCAGATCCCGGCACTGTCCCATGAGATTTGGGCGGCCATCAGGAGACTCAAAGCTAACGTAATGGGAACTGTGCGCAGGAAATTGCCCGCAGTCACCAAGGTGGGATCTCCCGCACCTTTGCCGCGCAGGGAATAAATGCCCCACGCTGCTCCGGCTCCTATCATCAACAGGGAACTCAACGGCGGTGGTGCAGAAAGACCGGGGAAAGTCAGGCCAACCAAGCCTCCCAAGGCCAGCACCAAGCCGATCAATTGCAGATTCAGCAGTCGTTCTCCACGCCAAATTCCATAGCCGATCATTGTCGTTTGGACCGCGCCAAAAAGCAGAAGTGCGCCAGTTGCCGCGGTGAGATTTATGTAGGCAAATGAAAAGCCAGCCGCGTAGGCAAACAGCGCCAGTGCCGAAGGCCAGTTGCCTTGACCCGATGCGGCCGACCGGCTCAGCCGCACCACCAGCCAGAGTGTAAGGGCAGCGGATATCAGGCGGACTGAAGTGAAGCTCGCAGCGTCAATGCCGGTTTCCTTGAGCGCCACGCGGCACAGAAGCGAGTTGCCAGCGAAGGCCAGCATGGCCAGCGCGGTCAGAACGACAAGCCGCGTGGATGACACGTTATTTTTTCTTCGCCGCCGACATCCTCTTGACGGAAGGTTTCGCCTCCGCCTTTGCCTTGTTGCGCGGAAGGGATTTGCGCTCCGGCGGTTTTGGCAAAGATTTTTCCTCGTCGCGGCCGAGATACTGGAAGGTCAGTTCATCGCCCTTCAGAAGAATGCGCACGGTGCCACCCTTGGTGAGCTTGCCAAACAGCACTTCCTCGGCCAGCGGCTTCTTGATGTGTTCCTGTATAACGCGCGCCAGCGGCCTGGCACCCATCTGATGGTCGTAGCCTTTCTTGGCCAGCCAATCCGACGCTTCGGCTGAAATCTCGATGTTGATCTGGCGCTCGGACAATTGGGCCTCAAGCTGGAGGATGAATTTCTCCACGACTTTTCGTACGATATCGGGCGGCAAGTGGCTGAAGCCAATTGTTGCATCCAGCCGGTTACGGAACTCCGGCGTGAACATGCGGGTGATGGCTTCAGTGTCATCACCTTCGCGCACGGTACTGCCGAAGCCGATTGCCTCGCGGGCCATGTCCTGGGCGCCGGCGTTAGTAGTCATGATCAATATGACGTTGCGGAAATCGACGGACTTGCCGTTGTGGTCGGTGAGCTTGCCGTGGTCCATGACCTGCAACAGGATGTTGAAGAGATCGGGATGGGCCTTTTCAATTTCATCAAGCAGCAGCACGCAGTGCGGATGCTGGTCAATGCCATCGGTGAGCAAACCGCCCTGGTCAAAGCCAACATAGCCCGGAGGGGCGCCGATGAGGCGGGAGACGGTGTGACGCTCCATGTATTCCGACATGTCGAAACGCATGATGTGGACGCCGAGAACTTCGGCAAGACGGCGGGCCACTTCGGTTTTGCCGACGCCGGTGGGGCCCGAGAAGAGATAGCTGCCGATGGGCTTTTCCGGCTCGCGCAAGCCGGCACGGGCCAGCTTGATGGCGGAAGTCAGGGCTTCGATGGCCTTGTCCTGGCCGAAGACGAGGCGCTTCAGTTCGGAGCTCAGGTTTTTCAGAACCGTGGCGTCATCCTTGGTCACCGTTTTCGCCGGGATGCGGGCCATGGTGGCGATGGTGGCTTCGATATCGGCCACGTCGATCACCTTCTTGCGCTTTTCCGCCGGCATGAGCATCAGGGAGGCGCCGGTCTCGTCGATCACGTCAATGGCCTTGTCGGGCAATTTGCGGTCGTTGATATAGCGCGAGGAAAGCTGCACGGCACTTTCAATGGCCTCATTGGTGTAGGAGACCTTGTGGAATTGCTCGTAGTAGGGTTTGAGGCCCTTGAGGATGGCGATGGCATCGGGCAGCGATGGCTCGTTAATGTCGATCTTCTGGAAGCGGCGCACCAGCGCCCGGTCTTTCTCGAAATGCTGGCGGTATTCCTTGTAGGTAGTTGAGCCGATGCAGCGAAGATTGCCACCCGCCAAAGCAGGCTTCAGCAGATTGGAGGCATCCATAGCGCCACCCGAGGTGGCACCTGCCCCAATCACCGTGTGAATCTCATCGATGAACATGATGGCGCCGGGACGGGCTTCGATTTCCTTGATCACGGCCTTTAGGCGCTCTTCAAAATCACCGCGATAACGGGTGCCGGCGAGCAGCACGCCCATGTCGAGCATATAAATTGTGCAATCCTTCAGAACATCCGGCACTTCGCCATTGATGATCTTGCGGGCGAGGCCTTCGGCAATGGCCGTTTTGCCAACGCCCGGATCGCCCACGAAGAGCGGGTTGTTCTTCTGGCGGCGGCAGAGGATTTGAATTGTGCGGTTGACCTCCCGTTCGCGGCCTATGAGCGGATCAATCTTGCCGTCGGCGGCCTTCTTGTTCAGGTCAATGCAATAGGCCTCCAGCGCATCGGCGTCGCCCTTCTTCTTGCTCCCGCCATCGGCGCCTTCACCATCGCCGCTGCCGGGACCAGTTTGCTGCTCCTGGTCTACGCCGCGCACGGGCCGGGCTTCATTCATCCCTGCCCGCTTGGCGATGCCGTGGGAGATGTAATTCACCGCGTCATAGCGGGTCATGTCCTGTTCCTGGAGGAAGAAGGCGGCGTGGCTTTCACGCTCGGCAAAGATTGCCACAAGCACATTGGCGCCCGTCACCTCCTCGCGCCCTGAGGACTGCACGTGGATGACCGCACGCTGGATCACCCGCTGGAAGCCGGCGGTGGGCTTTGATTCGAGAACGTCATCGGAGATCAGGTTGGCCAGTTCAGTATCGACATAGTTCGTCAGGCTGTTGCGCAGCTCATCCACATTCACATTGCAGGCGCGCATGACGGCCACCGCGTCCTTGTCCTCGATCAGTGACAGAAGCAGGTGTTCCAGCGTGGCAAACTCGTGGTGGCGCTCATTGGCGTAAGCCAATGCGCGGTGGAGGGCTTTCTCGAGACTGCGTGAAAAAGTCGGCACGGCTTGCTCCTTCTGGTTCCTGCTGGCTTTTTCCAATGCTCCGGAGAGGCGCCCGCACGAACTGACTGATTTGGACTTCATTATATAGGCATTTTTGCGAACTTGGGGAGAGGCCGCAAAAAAATAGATTTAATGGCGCTTTTTTGGGAGATGAACCGAAACTGAACGGGCAGTTCAGCTTGGTTTCAGGGTGAATCATCCATTAACCGCGGCATCGAAACACGACACAAACAGTGGAAACTACAGAATCATGACCGCTATCACCATTTCCAACCGCCCAGACGCAACTCCCTTCACCTTCGTTCAAGATGCCCTCAAGGGCCTGCGCCGCACCCGCATGCGCGCGGCCCAGCGCAAGCATTTGCTCGGCCTCGACGATTACCTGCTGCGCGACATGGGGCTGACCCGCCTCGATGTTATGAACGGCGACTTCTAAACCCCAATTAACCCGGCAACAGGGGCCGCCAGTAAATGGCGCCCCTTTTTCATTGAAACTCTAAAACTGGACCATAGATCATGACTTCTACCGCTCTTACCAACCGTACCCCCGTTTCGACCTTCGCCTTCGTTCAGGACGCCCTCAAGGGCCTGCGCCGGACCCGGGCCCGTTCTGCCGCGCGCACGCTTTTGCTCGGCCTTGACGACCACCTGCTGCGCGACATCGGCCTGACCCATCAGGACGTGCCGCACGGCGATTTCTAAGCCCGAATAAACGCTGCGACAGGGGCGCTTCAGGTGCCCCTATTCTTTTTCCATGGTGCATTGCAGGGGCTGCTGATGCTTCTTGGCAAAATCCATCACCTGGGTGACTTTTGTCTCGGCAATCTCGAAGGTGTAGACGCCGCAGACGCCCACGCCCTTCTGGTGGACATGGAGCATGATGCGGGTGGCTTCCTCGGCCGACTTGGAAAAAAACTGCTGCAGCACATGGACGACAAATTCCATGGGCGTGTAGTCATCATTCAGCAGCAGCACCTTGTAGAGGCTGGGCTTCTTGGTCTTGGGCTCGGTGCGGGTGATGACCCCAACCTGGCCGCCGCCATCCTTATGTGAATCTTTTTGCGCCATGGCGGGGATTATATAGGCTCTCATGGCAAAATTGGGAGGGGGTTGGGCAAAAGTGTGTAAATGTCGCAATTTTGGGCATAGTTTCGCCAGGGGTGAAAACGGTTATTCCGTTTCCGGGAGTAGAGAAGGAAGCGAGGGACCGCGCGGACCCCTTCAGGACGAGTCGAGCCTCAGCGCATCACAGGCGAGCCCATGGCATTCGGCGAGCACCTCATCGACTAGGTGAATCGGCTTCCTGCGATGGCCGGGAGGAGGGCCCGGCCGGAGCGGCGACCTGAACTTCGGACTTTGCGCGGTCTCCCGCCTCACCCGCCAGCGGGCCAGACGCCTGGCCTGGCGCGGCAGATCCTCGAGCGCGAACTTGAGGGCATGGAGTCTCCGGGTGAGGCGCTCGGCGTTGACGAGGCCATCGGGCGGCGGAGCGGGATCGGCCGCGGGCTGGGGTGATTGCCACAGGGCTGCCACCGTGGGATCGCTCGCGAAGATATGGATGCGCGGGGCAATCCGCATGGCCGTTCCGCGGCGCAGGCGCGGGGGCGCGAAGCTTTTCCGCGGATCGAACAGCTGAAAGGAGGGACGCAGGTGCCCGCCCCGCCCGATTGGCCCCGCCGGCATCGGACGCGCGGGAGCAAGCTTCATCACAAGGCCGCGCGCCGCGATGACGACAAGGCGCCGCACGGCGGATTCGGTGGGCCGGAGCACGCGCAGCACGGCGCGGTGGACTGAACGCGGAAGCCGCGCCACCGTGGCGGCGCCTGCAAGCCCCAGCATGGCGAAAAGTGCCGCAACTATGCCCTTGAGCGCTTCGCTGTTGCGTTCAATGGCCCTGGCCCAGTCCATGGTGTTTCCTTATCCAGCATAGAGAACAAATAAGGAACATATGAACCGAATAGGAATAGATTGTCAAGCATGAAGTTGAGAATAAATTCACGGGTACATGGTTTGACGATTCTGCCGAATTGCCGCATATTTCCCGTATGGCAAAGCAATCACTCATAACCATCGATCCGGCGCGCCGCTCGGGCAAGCCCTGCATCCGGGATACCCGCATCACGGTCTATGACGTGCTGGAATATCTGGCCTCCGGCATGACGGAAGCGGAAATTATTGGGGAGTTCCCGGAACTTACGAGGGCTGACATCCGCGCTTGCCTGGTGTTTGCTGCGGACCGTGAACGGCGTCTTATTGGCGCGGCCTGAGTTGAAACTGCTGGCAGTGGAGTGATGGATACTTTTGCCGCAATTGTGCGAATGGTTGCGCGCGGCAACTATCGGGTATCAGATCACGCCTATGAGGAAATGGTCAAAGATGATATTATGCCCTCGCAAATTGTGAGTGGCTTGGAGTTCGCGTTGGTTGTGGAGGATTATCCGGATGCCAATCGTGGGCCTTCTGTTCTTGTTCTATGCAGCGACGGAAATAAACGCCCGCTTCATGCGGTTTGGGGCATTCCCAAACACAGGCCAGACATAGCAGTTCTGATCACTGCGTACCGCCCAGACCCGGATGTTTGGTCTGATGATTTTCTGATGAGGAAAAAGAAATGACTGCCGAGCGACACGAGAAAACAATCAAGCATATTCACGAAGGCAAATACGTCGCTAACGTTCAAATTGATCTGCATTATGACGATACTGCGTGGAGCCCCACTCTCATGCCAGCCGATGTCCAAAAATTGGAGCGCGTTCGCCTCGCATTGCGGCGCGGCGACATTAAAGCTGCGGCGAAAGAGGCGAAGGTGTTTGAGCTGTTGCCGCTGGCGGGGGAGTGATAGATATCGGTGGATTTGAATGCACTGTCACTGAAATCCACCACGAAATTTTCTGGCCCATCCAGACACAGGAGGTTCTCAGCCAGAAATTGATAAAAGTGTGGTCAATTTTTTTCTTGATCGTTGAAGGCTAATCTCAATTCCTTATCTATCACCATGCGGCATAGATTCATCAGTTTGTCTGCCAACAACATTTCCCTTAAGTTTAGGATGCACATTAGGGGACCTAACTGGGGGGACGTTCTGACGGCAAAATGGTCAGTTTTCCAAGTTCTTAGGCTTAACATTCCATGTTCGGTTCACATTATAAAACGGTTATACTGCTTACTGATGGGGCATAATTGCAATAGACTTATTGTCAAATACGGCAAAAGGTATCTCGACTTGTTCCCAACAACCTTGCCCACAATCTTTAGGAATATGGTCTTTCATTGTTTCTGTAGAAACAACAGCTAGCGAAGGATTTCCGGGATTGCGAATGTTCCAAAGATGAAAATTATGAAACTCCACTTCAATCGCCCGCTCCCATTCGTTGCTGCTCAAATGAAAGGAACCAGACGTTCCTACCGTTGAGGTTTTTACTTCAATAGAAAGTTGCCGATGATCAGTGGAAGAAACGATCGAAAGGACATCATAGCCATCGGCATTGTCATCTATGGAAATCCATCGTGGAGAATGTCCCGTTCGCTCCGCCTCATATTTGAGAGTAAGCCGTTCCCCGTGCCGTCCAATACTTAGTAAGCGACTATCCCTCTGCCCCCTTGCCCTTGATGCAATCATGTCCCAAAAAGCGATTGTTTCATCATCAATATTGCCGGACAACCTGGCTTCCACAAAAGTTTGTGCAATTTCGGAACCGGCAAAAGAAAGCACGCGAGATCTACCATATCTAGCACCTTGAACCCATGCTGGGTTTTGCGTAACCAAGGCCAAAAGCTCAAAGCATCCCTGTGCTAAACCGGGCGAGAGCGAAATCACTGAACACCCTCCTTCAGGTGCTTCAACAGAGCGTGAACATCATCCGGCACGAGCCCAGTAGTATACTCATCAGCATCTTCTATATCATTGGGGTCAAGTGGGATGGGGTCGGGACTTAGCGACGAGTCCTCGAGAGCTTCCGCCATTCGTCCGATCTTGTAACTTAGCCGCCCACGAACAGTTTCATCCACACTACCAGTACACTCAACGATTTCTATTGTAGTTTCCTGGTTTGCAGCCAACCCAAACCTATGAATACGGTCCTCAGATTGCAAATAATGAGCGGCATTGAAAGTCCGATCTAGGTAAATCGCATGATGACAAATACGATGTAGGCTTATGCCCTCACTCGCTGCGGCCGGATTTGCAACCATTATGCGAACGGTTGGGTCGTCATGGAATAGCTTGATTTTACCCTCCCGTGTATCGTCGTCGTTCTCATCGCCCGCGTCTACGCCACCATGAATGTAGACCGCGCCTAAATCAGCCAATCTACTTGCGATGTATTCCACATTTCGGACGAATGAAGTCCAAATCAAAACTTTCTTATTTTCTCGCGCAAGTGTACGGGCGCGTTTCAAAACATAGCGAAGTTTCGGTCCCTCCCCTTCAGACAGGACGGCAGAGAGCAGATCGGCATGAGCAAACCCTATGTCAGCCGACAGCAAAGACGGGTTTGATACAAACTGCAGGAGTCGTGCAACCGATCTACCCAAAGATCTAAATGCCTGCTTGCTGCGAATGCTAAGTGCGCTCGCGGCATCACGTGCAACCTCTGACTTCATAAGCCGATACAACTCATGTTGTATTGGCGCCATTGGCAATTGAACCAATTGACGGGTAACCGGCGGTAAACCCAATTCCTTTTTATTGGTGCGAACATAGATAGGTCGAATGAGATCGACAACGTTTTCCGAATTCACTTCGATTTCAGGGTAAAGAAATGAGAATTGCGGAACCAGATCTTCCGTCGACTGTGGCATTGGTGTGCCCGACATGATGAGCTTACCTATCGGGAGATGGGACAAACTCAACGCGGCTCGGGCCGTCTGCTTCCCAGCTCCACTCTTAATTCGATGGCTTTCATCCAGAAAAACATACGTTGGAAACTGGGCGCAATGGGCGGCAACAATATCTGAAACCCTAACCAATTGTTGATAGCTTATGACCATGAAGTGCGGGTCTGCCCCCAACATCAAAGCGATGCTCTCTTTCCCACCTCGTAAACGAGTGAACGCAGCCCTCAGATGCGGCATACACTCTCCTAATTCCTCATCCCACGCTGCGAAGGCATTTTTCGGAGCAACAACCAAGAGTCGTGCCTCAATAGGTGCCTGGCAAAAAAAGAAAGCCAGAGCCTCGGTTGTTTTCCCCGCGCCAGGGACCGAAAACGTTGCAGCCGCCGGAAGTGCTACCATCTTCACAACGTTACGCATCTGCTCCGGAGAAAGCCGACGGACGAATGCCCGCTGCTCTAGTTCCTTAGTGATACCAGCTTGGTCTAAACCCTGCCCCGTTCCAGCCCTTACATAAGACTCGGCATTCAGCCGCGACTGCCGCAGTAGTTCAGCGGCCTCCGACCCAATTTTAACTGCTTCCCCAAACTTGAGATTATAGCCCCTGAATAATTCAAGAAGTTCCGACCGCAGAGCTATGAAGTTCCACCAGGGCAAGGAAACTGTGAAGCCATCTTCTTGAACAGCTGAGTCGCTGTGATCAAACAGCAGTCGCCGCAAAACTTCAATCCAGGGCGCTTGCCCCACGCCCTCCGTCCAGCGTAATTCAGCGCGACGATCATTAGGTCGATAATTAATGCTTAGCATGTTCTTCCAAGAACTTGCGAATCCTCGCGACCTGGGCGGTTATTTGGTCCAGCTGTTTACTGACCCCACCGGTCTTAGTGTCCGTCCGGAAAGTCATCGAGTCGCTTGAGTCGCTTGGCGCTTTCGTGAGTTGG
>CAZAMS010000038.1:0-2660 GCA_964486305.1 uncultured Aestuariivirga sp. | reverse complement strand
CGGCTCCTGATTGCGAATCAAAGCCGCCAGATTCCCTCATTGACAAGCCGTTGGGAACCCTTCCGATTCAATACGAGCGAAATCCGCTCTAATTCAATCAAAGGAGTATGCTATGCGGAAAACTGTTTCCACTAGCCGATCGGCAAGAGTCGTCCCGGTCTTGGCGATACCCGTTCTGAGTGTCGCTCTGCTTGGAATGAGTGGTGGCATCGGCGGGCACGGGTTTGCGCAAAGCGCACCGCCAACTGAACACAAAGGCCTCAGTGTCGAATCTCTCGGTTTTGTTCCCGCTGAATCGATGTCGGCTCAAGTGGACCTGGACGGCCACATATTGCTGTTGCGGAGAATCATCATTCAACCCGGCGGGCAAATCGCCAAACACAGCGCCGAGTCGACTCCGGCGGTGGTCTACATGGTCAGCGGCACTTGGACCGAAGGACGAACCAGAGGTGAAACCGAGCATTCTGCAGGCGACACCTTTATCGAGGACAAGAATACGGTGCACTGGTTCTATAACCGTGGTGAAGAGCCTGCGACCGCCCTGGTCTGTGACATCAAGCCCGCGGTTAAATGAATATTTCTGTCACGGATGGCGAGAAGCATCTCTTCGAACCGTCTGCTGAAGTTATCGCAGCAATGACAGACGGTCAGAAACAGGTCCAACCCAGAAGTCGGCTTTCATCATACCAAAAGACGAAGCCCGACCCCGACAACTTCGGGAATTCACGGCGATGATCTGGTCAACCACACTGCCGCCCGTGTTCATGTGCCAGAGTGCGCTGGGGGTCAAAAGCGGAAACTCAACCACACCCGCCCCTATTCCACCCATGACAACCGCCCCATCTGCCCCTAAATAACACCCATGAGCATCATCCCGCCCCGCCCCCCGTTTGAAGACAAGCTTTCGGGCCTTGCAGATCTTGACCAACGCTCGCGCAATATCTTCAGGCGGCTAGTTGATACCTATCTTGAAACCGGCGAACCCGTGGGCTCGCGCACCATATCGCGCATTCTGCCTGCGAGCCTTTCCTCGGCTTCCGTGCGCAATGTGATGATGGACCTGGAAGATGCGGGGCTCATCTATTCGCCCCACACCAGTGCGGGCCGTGTGCCTACCGAGGCGGGCCTTCGCTTTTTTGTCGATGCCCTGATGGAAGTGGGTGCCGTCACCCCAGATGAGCGGGCAAGGATTGATGCGGAGATTGCCGCCTCCAATCGCCCGCGCCGCATTGAGGATGTTCTGGGCGAGGCCTCAACCCTTCTCTCCGGCCTGTCGCATTACGCAGGCGTGGTGATGTCCCCCAAAATGAATGCCCGGTTAAAGCATATTGAATTTGTGAACCTGGCCCCGGGCCGGGCCCTGGTTATTCTGGTGGGCGAAGACGGCGCCGTTGAAAACCGCATCATTGATGTGCCGCCCGGCCTGCCGCCTTCCACATTCACCCGGGCCTCCAACTACCTGTCCACGCGCTTTCAGGGCAAGACCATCACTGAAGTCCAGCTTTTCATGAGGCTGGAAATGGATACGCTCCGCCGCGAACTCGACGAGGTCTCGGCCAAGATCGTAGAAACCGGCATTGCCGTCTGGTCCGGTGAAAGTGACGCGGATTCAAAGACACTGATTGTGAAGGGCCACGCCAATCTGCTCGAAAATACCAAGGCCTTTGACGAATTGGAAAAAATCAGGAAACTCTTTGAAGACATTGAAAACAAAAGAGAATTGGTCCAGCTCTTGGGGCTCGCCGAGGGCGGCGAAGGGGTGCGCATCTTCATTGGCTCGGAAAACAAGCTGTTCTCCATGTCGGGCTCGTCCCTGATCGTGGCTCCCTACAAGAACAGCGAAGAGAAAATCGTAGGAGTTTTGGGCATTATAGGGCCAACGCGCATGAATTATGCCCGCATTATTCCCATGGTGGATTACACCGCAAAGGTGGTGAGCCGTCTCCTCACTTGATTTTTTGCCCGTTCAAGCCGATATGCCTGTGATCCCGGACATCAATTGAGTGTGCAATGAACGACGAAACACCACTGCCAGAGCCAAGTTTGGAAGGCGTCGAAATCGAATCCCCCATGGAGGGGCCGCCTTCCGACCCGCGCGATGAGGAAATCATTGCGCTGAAGGAAGAAACAGCAGCCCTCAAGGACCGCCTTTTGCGCATGGCCGCTGAAATGGAAAATCTGCGCAAACGCACCGAGCGCGAAAAGGCCGAAGCCACGCTTTATGCGGCCACGAATTTCGCCCGCGATCTCCTGAGCGTGGCGGATAATTTAAGCCGTGCCCTGCAGGCCCTTCCTTCCGACGAGCGCGAGAGCGCCGGTGAAATTGAAAAGAATCTCATTGCCGGTGTGGAGGTGACTGAGCGCGAACTCATCAATGTGTTCCAGCGCCATGGCATTCGTAAAATCGAAGCGGTGGGCCAGAAGTGTGATCCCAATTTCCGCCAGGCCATGTTTGAAGTGCCAACAAGCGAAAAGCCGCCGGGCACGGTGATGCAGGAACTGCAATCGGGCTATGCCGCGGGCGAACGCTGCCTCAGGCCTTCGCTGGTGGGCGTGTCAAAGGCTGAGGGTTAAAGCGTAACCGTTACTTATTGAACCCAGCGCCGAAGGGCCCTCATCCGGCCTGTCGGCCACCTTCTCCCATTCTTCGAACGGGAGAA
>CAZAMS010000037.1:0-4085 GCA_964486305.1 uncultured Aestuariivirga sp. | reverse complement strand
GTAGGCGCGCCGCCTCTCGCGTTGCGGCTTCAGATCAATGGGCAAGTGTTGGCTTACACTGGCGATACCGATTGGGTCGCCTCACTCGTTCCGTGTGGGCGCGGCGCCGACCTCCTCATAGCCGAAGCTTGGCATTACAGAAGTAACTACAGATTCCACCTGGACTTCGTGACTCTTGAGCAGCACTTGAATGAAATCGGTGCGAAGCGCGTGATACTTACTCATATGAGCCAAGACATGATCGATAGAGCAAAGAACAACGGCCTTGGGATCGAAGCCGCCGACGACGGCAAGGTCGTTGAAGTTTAACTCAACGAGGAGGAGTCCGCTTGGGGCCAGAAGCGGACTATTTCCGCACATAGAACGAACATCTCATTTCGAATAAACGCACTCGACAATTGACCGAATTTCTAATTTCACTACGTAGGGTTAAGGTCACGTTGGAGGGGCGCTGACCTTATGGCCTATTTCGGCCGGCCCGTGCGAGTGCCTTGCACGAACCGGTCGCGGCGGTCAAAATAGGCGCCGATGCCTCAGAAATCCGTCTACCTCGCCGGTCCGGAAGTGTTCCTCGCCAATGCGCGCGAGATCCTCGACATCAAGATCGAGCTGACGCGGGCGGCCGGCCTGATTCCGGTGTCGCCCGGCGACCTCGAGTTTCCAAAGACCGACAGCGCCTGGGATCTCGGGCTCGCCATCAGCCGGATCGACGAGCAGCTGATGAATTCCGCCGATGCCATCATCGCCAACTTGACGCCGTTCCGCGGTATTGCCGCCGATACCGGCACGTTCTTCGAGCTCGGCTACATGTGCGCGCAGGGCAAGGCGGCTTTCGCCTATACCAACGTCAGGGCCGACAATGGCGAGCGCACCCGCCGCTTCTATGCCGGCGAGGTGACGCGCGACAGCGCGGGGGTGGAGCGCGGACCGGACGGCATCATGATCGAGACCATGGGTTTTGCCGACAACCTCATGCTGCACGGCGGCGTCCTCAACCGCGGCGGTGTCGTGGTGGTCGGCGATGTTGCCGAGGACAGGCTGTACACCGACATGGAGGCGTTCAAGTCGGTGCTCGCCGAATGCCATGGGCTCGCCTGTGATGCACTGAAGCCCGACACGTCCTGAAGCGCGGCCCGCGCAACCCTTCGCTTCTCTCTACCACCGGAAACGGAATAACCGTTTCCACCAAGGGCGATGCTTTGCCCAACGCTCATTGACATTGTGAATCTGTTTGTTAGTGCTTACTGCTAGCACTCAACCACGTTGACGGCGAGGCCGCCGGTTGAGGTTTCCTTGTAGCGATCACTCATGTCGATGCCAGTCTGGCGCATGGTTTCGACGCAGTTGTCGAGCGGCATGAAATGTTGGCCGTCACCACGCAAAGCGAGCGAAGCGGCAGTGACGGCTTTCACCGCGCCGAAAGCGTTGCGCTCAATGCAGGGCACCTGCACGAGGCCGCCGACTGGATCGCAGGTCATGCCGAGGTGATGTTCGAGGGCGATTTCGGCGGCGTTTTCCACCTGCTCATTGGTGCCGCCCAAGGCCGCGCAAAGGCCTGCCGCAGCCATGGCGGAAGCGGAACCCACCTCGCCCTGACAGCCCACTTCCGCGCCTGAAATCGAAGCATTGTGCTTGATGATGCCGCCAATGGCGGAGGAGACAAGGAGCAAGGTGCGAACCCCCGCTTCATTCGCATCGAGGCAATGGTCGAGATAATAGCGGATGATGGCGGGCATCACGCCCGCCGCGCCATTGGTTGGTGCGGTGACAACCTTGCCGCCCGCGGCATTTTCCTCATTAACGGCTAAAGCATAGACCGAGAGGAAATCCATAATGCGGTGGGGCTGAATGGAATTGCCGCCCTGCTCGGTTTTCAACTTTGCAAAAATCTTGCTGGCGCGGCGTTTTACTTTCAATCCGCCGGGTAGCGTCCCTCCAATGTTGAGGCCCCGGTTCATGCAGGCGTTCATTGCCTCCCAGATGCGGTCTAAACCTCTATCCAAATCCACGCTGGACATTACGACGGTTTCATTGGCGCGCTTCATTTGCGCGATAGTGAGGCCGGAACTTTTGCCCATCTCCAGCATTTCGCGGGCGGTCGAGAAGGGATAGGGCACGGCGAGCTTGGGCTTGGCAGCGGCACGGTCCTGGGATTTTGATTCCAGTCTTTCGGCTTCGGTCTGAACGAAGCCGCCGCCGATGGAATAATAGGTTTCGCTGAAGACTTTCGCGCCCTTCGCGTCCCACAGGCTGAAGATCATGCCATTGGCATGACCGGGGAGTGCGGGTCCATAATCAAATACAACATCTTTTGCCGGATCGAAGGACACGCGTTGGCCGTTTGACAGAGTGATATGTTTGCGCTCCGTCATTTCTTGAATAACAGCATCAACACGATCCGGTCCAATGGCGTCTGGTGCCTCGCCTGCAAGGCCCAACACGCAGGCGCGGTCCGTGCCATGGCCTTTGCCGGTGAAGGCCAACGAACCATGGAGCGATACGCTGAGGCGCACGGCGTTCGGTCGCGGTTCCGCGCCTGCATTGTTCAGGAAACGGCGCGCCGCCACCATGGGCCCCACGGTGTGGGAGCTTGAGGGGCCAATGCCAATTTTGAAGAGTTCAAAAACCGAGAGAAACATTAGAATTTTCTGCCTGATGTTCGATGCGTCTCCTCTCCTTTCCTTCTCCCCATGGGGGAGAAGGAGGGGCCCGTCCTGCGATGCGACGCTAAGCAGGATGGGAGGATGAGGGGGATCAGGTCCCGCAATTGAAGCACCTGTTCCCCCTCACCTTCCCATTGCTTTCGCAATGGGCCCCTTCCTCTCCCCCAAGGGGCGAGGAAAAATAGGCGTGCAGGGATCAGTGAAGACATAAACATCTTTTCAGCCCACCGTGCGATGGTAACCGCCGCGCCAGAAGACCAGCGGCTTGCCTTTTGGGTCGTGATCAAATTTCAGGACCTCGCCGACAAAGATAGCATGGTCGCCGCCATCATAGGTGAAGAGTTTTTTGCATTCAAAAATGGCAAGAGCGCTGGGCAGAATGGGGCAGCCGGTTTCCCAGACTTCGTAATCAATGCTGCGCCATTTGTCGCCGGATGACTTGGAAAAGCGTGCCGACAAATCATCCTGGCCTTCGCGCAGAACATTCACGGCGAAATATTTGGCGGCCATATAGGTTTCAAAACTATAGGCATTGCGCGCCAGACTCCACAGAACCAGCGGCGGATCAAGCGAGACGGAATTGAAGGAGCTGGCGGTGTTTCCCACCATCTCACCGGATGGAGTGACCGTGGTCATGACGGTAACGCCGGTTGCGAAGGTTCCAAGGGCTGAGCGGAAGGCTTTGGGGTCGAGGGTGTGGGACATGGCCCCTTCTAAGCCGAATTAGACCTAAGGCTCAAGGCATGAACTGGCCACCATTAACCTGCAGGATTTGGCCGGTAACATAGCCGCCCATGGAGGCAGACGCGAGGAAAAGGATGGGGCCTACGCAATCCTCAGGCGTCCCCGCGCGGCCCATGGGAACTGATTTTTTCATCGATTCCATGCGCTCCGGCGGGGTTGCCGCGTGGAAGGCGGTTTCGATCACGCCGGGAGAAATGGCATTCACCCTGATTTTGCGGGCGGCCAAATCGCGGGCCATATGGCGGGTTAAGTTATGCACGTAGGCCTTGGCACAGGCATAATGCCCTGAGCCTGGACCGCCGCCATCGCTGCCTGCAATCGAGCCCACATTGATGATGGCGCCGCCGCCCTGCTTTTCCATATGGGGCACTGCGGCCTGTGAGGCTTCGATGACGGATTTCACATTCAGGTTCATGGCCGCATCGTAAAGTTCGGCATCAAGTTCGAGAAATGGCGCCCTCCGGATCATGGCGCCGGCGTTGTTGAGCAGGATATCGAGCCGGCCCAATTGCTTTGCGGCCTCTTCCACAACCCGCTTTGCGGTGCCTGGAACGCCGAGGTCGCCACCGATGGCAATGGCCTTGCTGCCAAGCTTTTTAATTGCGGCGCAGACTGCTTCTGCAGCTTCGGCATTCTTGTTGTAGTGAACCGCAACGCTTGCGCCGAGCCTGCCAAATT
>CAZAMS010000036.1:0-4924 GCA_964486305.1 uncultured Aestuariivirga sp. | reverse complement strand
CGTTATCTTCCAGTCGACAATCTTTTGCGCCGCGAAATTTTGCGGCGTCAGATAGAGCCGCTGCACGGAATAGCTGAGCGGCGTTTCGTAGGCGTAGAATGTTTCATGGCGGATATGGAGGCGCATCAGGTCACGGGAAATTATAGGTTGTTGCTATGCTTTGCGACAGGGAATTATTTGCCGCCATAAAGTCCTGCAGGAATTCATGCAGGCCGTTCTGGAAAATCTGCTCCATGTTGCCATGTTTCAGGCGATTGTGGGTCTCCATGGCAATCTCGTGGCAGGCATAGCGGCTGCCATAAAGTTCGCTCAGGCCGTCCAACGCCAGGCTTATCCAATTATAGGTGAAGAGGAGGGAGCGCGGCATTTCTTCCTTGAGGATAAGGAATTCGGAAACGAGCCACGGCTTGTAGCGGCTGTCCTTGTAAAACCAGCGATAGGCCCGGTGCGCCGAAACCGAACGCAGCACTTGCGCCCATTGTTGCATGTCGAGATCGCTGCCCACGTCACTTGGACGCGGCAAGAGAATGAAATATTTCACATCAAGAATGCGGGCCGTATTATCCGCCCGCTCAATAAAATTTCCGAGCTGGCTGAAGTAATAGTTGTCGGTCCTGAGCATGGTGCCGAGCAAAGCACCGCGAAAACCCATGGCGCGTTGCTTCACCCATTCGAGGAATTCAGGAAGCCGGTCAGCCGTGATATTCTCTGGCTCGATATGCGCCAGTTCGTTCCAGGTGGAGTTGAGGCTTTCCCACACGTCGCGCGTCAGCGCCGTGCGCACCGCCCGGCCATTATTGCGCGCCGTCTTCAGGCAGGATTTTACACTCGACGAATTGCTTTCATCGAACAGCAGAAAATGGATGACCTTTGCACCGTCAATCTCCCCATGTTTTTCCGTGTAGCTTTGTTCGCAGGCCGCACTGGTGAGCGTCGAGCGCCATTCATCCCGGTGGCCTTCGATGGCCCCCGGCATCAGCGAAATGCGGTAACCCACTTCAAGGAGGCGCGCCATGTTTTCAGCCCGCTCCACATAGCGTGACATCCAGAAAAGAGATGAGGCCGTGCGTCCCAGCATCCCCTAATCCTCCAGAACCCAGGTGTCTTTGGTGCCGCCGCCCTGGCTGGAGTTGACCACTAGCGAACCCTCCTTGAGCGCCACCCGCGTGAGGCCGCCTGGCGTAATGCGTATCTGATCTCCCGACAAGACGAAGGGTCTCAGGTCCACATGGCGCGGCGCCACACCCGATTGCGTGAAGGTGGGAACCGCGGATAGCGCGAGCGTTGGCTGGGCGATATAGTTGGTGGGTCTCGCCTTGATCTTTTCCCGGAACAGTTCAATGTCGGCTTTGGACGAGGTTGGCCCAACCAGCATGCCATAGCCACCGGAGCCATGAACCTCCTTAACCACCAATTCCGCCAGATGCTCGAGAACATAAGTGAGATCACTTGCGTTTGAGCAGCGCCACGTCGGCACATTGTTGAGCAGGGGTTTTTCGCCAGTATAGAACCGGATGATGTCCGGCATAAAAGTGTAAATCGACTTATCGTCCGCAACCCCCGTGCCCGGTGCATTCACCAGCGTCACATAACCCGCACGATAGACATCGAAAATTCCGGGAACTCCAAGATTTGAATCTGGTCGGAAGGCGAGGGGATCAAGATAGGCATCATCAATGCGCCGAGAGACCACGTCCACCTTCCGCGGCTTCTGCGTGGTGCGCATGTAGAGCCAGCCATCGGACACGAAAAGATCATCGCCTTCACAGAGTTCAACTCCCATCTCATCGGCCAGAAAGGCGTGCTCAAAAAAAGCCGAGTTATGAATGCCGGGGGTGAGTACCACGACAGTGGGTTCTTTCTCCGTGGTGTGAGGGGCAACGCTATCCAACGTCTTGCGCAACATGGCGGGATAATTTTCAACCGGAGCAATCCGTTGCTGGGCGAACAGCTCGGGGAAAAGATACATCATCGCTTCCCGGTCCTCGAGCATGTAGGAGACGCCGGATGGGGTCCGGCAATTGTCCTCCAGAACATAGAACTCATTTTCGGTCACCCGCACGATATCGATGCCCATGATATGGGCGTAAATACCCTTCGCCGGATTGACCCCCACCATCTCTGGAACAAAAGCGTCGTTCTGGATGATCACGTCATGGGGAATGCGCCCGGCGCGGAGAATTTCCTGCCTGTGGTAGAGATCATGCAGAAACGCGTTCATGGCGCGCACCCGCTGCTCGATGCCCGCTGAAAGCCTGCGCCATTCCGAAGCCGCAAAAATGCGTGGCACAATGTCGAAGGGGATCAGGCGCTCGGAGGCCTTGTCATCGCCATAAACGGCAAAGGTAATGCCCTGCCGGCGAAATCTCGCTTCCGATTCACGCAAGGCCCGTACGATGTCTTCGCGACCCAGATTTTTGAGCCATTTGTCCACGCGGGCGTAGGGGGAGCGTACGCTGCCATTTGGCGCAAACATCTCGTTGAAGCTCATCGACCTGCCGGTTCCCCCCTGCTGTTGCGCTGCAATATGAACGCAATATTCGAATTCCTGCAAGTAAATCATCGCCACAGGAACTCAGGTTGCAAAAACGGCCAATAAATGTATGATTCAGCCATGTGCTGCCATATGACATTGTCCGGTGAAATCCTGCCCATTTGGACGCGTAACCGGCACGATGAAGTCATGGTGAATTGCGCCCGCATCGGGTTCAAGCCCTAGCGCACCCTCCAAATTGTGAAATTCTGCCCCTATTCAATTTTGGAGAGAACCCGTGTCCGCACATCAAAAGAACATCAATATCGCTGAAGTCGTCCAGCACGACATCGACCACCATTTTCACCCCTTTACCGACCATAAGGCCTTCCATGCTGCTGGCGGCCCCCGGGTGATCACCCATGCTGACGGCATCTATATCTGGGATGGCAAGGGCAACAAGATCTTGGACGGCTTTTCCGGGTTGTGGTGCGTGAATGTGGGCTATGGCCGCAAGGAGCTGGCTGAAGTGGCCTACCGGCAGATGCTGGACTTGCCCTATTACAACACCTTTTTCAAAACCACGACGGTGCCTGCAACTGAGCTTGCCGCTAAGATTTCATCAGTCTTGCCCAAGCGCTTCCAGCACATTTTCTTCACCAATTCCGGCTCGGAAGCCAACGACACCGTTGTGCGTTTCGTGCGCCACTACTGGAAGCTGAAGGGCAAGCCCTACCGCCAGCATTTCATTGGCCGGGTGCGGGGCTATCACGGTTCCACCATGGTGGCCGCCAATCTGGGTGGCATAGCTGGCATGCACGAGCAGGTGGGAACGGAGTTTCCAGGCTTCCACCACGTGCAGCAGCCCTATTGGTATGATTTCGGCGGCGACAAGACACCCGAGGAATTTGGCCTCGAAGCGGCTGCCGCCGTGGAAAAGAAAATTCTGGAAGTGGGGCCGGCAAATGTGGCCGCCTTTATTGGTGAACCCATCCAGGGCGCAGCCGGCGTTCTCATACCGCCTTCAACCTATTGGCCGGAGGTGCAGCGCATCTGCCGGAAATATGGTGTCTTGATTATATCTGATGAAGTGATCTGTGGTTTTGGCCGCACCGGCAAGTGGTGGGGCTTCCAGTCCTTTGGCTTTGAACCGGATATCGTCACCATGGCCAAGGGCCTGTCATCGGGTTACCAGACCATCGGTGCCGTTGCCTTTGCTGATACGCTCATCAAGGATTTCTTCGCGCTGGGCGGCGAATTCTATCATGGCATGACCTATGCCGGCCACCCCGTGGCGGCGGCTGTGGCCCTGAAAAACATCGAGATCATCGAGGACGAAAAACTGGTGGAACGGGTGGCTGAGCTTGCCCCCTATTTCGCCAAGGCCCTGGCCAGCCTGAACGACCATCCCATTGTGGGCGAAACCCGCGCCATGGGCCTGCTTGGAGCCATTGAACTTTCAAGCGACAAAACCAAGCGGGCAAGGTTCAAGGACTCTGGCCGGGTTGGCACGATTTGCCGCGACCATTGCTTCAAAAACAACCTGATTATGCGGGCCTGCTGGGATACCATGGTTCTAGCGCCGCCCTTCATTATCACCAAGAAGGAGATCGACGAAATCGTGAAACTGGCCCGGCTGGCGCTGGATGCAACCTATGCGAACGTTAAGGCTGAAATGTGAATTTAGCCGAATTTAGTTGAAATTGTTGAGGAAATTGCCAAACTGAACCCATCCGATTTGTAGCTGTAAGGAGAGTTTAAATGTCTCACTACCAACCCAAATTCAAAACCTCGCGCCGCTCTTTGTTGAAAGGCACCGGCGCTATGCTCGCTGGCATGACCCTGATGCCGCGTTTCTCCCTTTCCGAGGAGGAGAAAAAACTCAACCTCTATAACTACGACACGTACATCGGCGAAACCACGCTCGCCGATTTCAGCAGCGCCACCTCAATCGAAACCAAGATGGACCTCTACGCCGACATGGACGAGCTGTTTTCAAAAATGAAGGCAGGAAATCCGGGCTATGACGCGATGGTTGTCGCCAACGACTATCTGGAGCGCATGGTGAAGGCCAACATGGTGACACCACTTGACCATTCCAAAATTCCGAACATGGCCAACATCGATCCGGCTTTCCTGAACCCAACCTTCGATCCTGGCCGGAAATTTTCAATCCCCTATATGTGGGGAACCATCGGCGTGGGCTTCCGCAAGTCTGCTGTTGAAGGCGGCATGATCGACAGCTGGAAGCCGCTGTTTGATTCCGATGTGCTGGCCGGAAAAATTTCGGTTCTAGGTGACGCGCAAAATGTGATCGGCTGCGCCCTGAAGTATTTGGGCTTCTCTTTCAACTCAACGAATGCTGATGAATTGAAGAAGGTGCAGGAACTGCTCATTGCCCAGAAGAAGTACATCAAGGTTTTTGCCGACGACAACGGCCAGGACTTGCTG
>CAZAMS010000035.1:0-12525 GCA_964486305.1 uncultured Aestuariivirga sp. | reverse complement strand
ACCTTGGCATTGAGCAAACCAAAGAACATTTCTGCCCGCACCACGCTGAAAGGCGTGATTTCTAAATGTGAAATAGATGGCAGTCCGATTGCCATCATTCATGTCAAGTTGGAGGGTGGTGAAGAACTCTCCGCCGCACTCACGCGCAAGGCAAGGGATCAATTGGGCCTTGATGTAGGCCAGGCCGTGTGGTGCCTGCTCAAATCCGTTTCCATTGATGAGCGCTGGCTTGCCTCAGGCTAGAGCATGTCCCGACGAAGTTGCATGACTTCGTCGACAAGGACATGCTCCAGAATATTGTCTTGGCGCGATTCCTTTTCGGCGAAGTGATTCCACTTCGCCGGGGAGCGCCCTAGTTCAAGCCCAATTCCCGCTGTATTTTCTTCGGCAGATTAAGCGCTGCCAGCCCGTGGCTCTCGCGCAAGTAGTCTTTCAAAGCCTTGTCATCCATGCTGGCCGCTGAGGTACGCTGGATCCACGACATGCCACGTGAAGCCAGATAGGGTGCTGGGCGCAAGCCTTTCTGCTCTTTCAACAGGTCAAAACTCAGCGGCGAACATTTGAAGGTGACCGCAAGCGCCTCTCCATCGCTCCAGCCCGCAATGGCAAACACCTTGCCACCGACTTTCCACACATGGGCTCCATCCCACTGGACCACATGGGTAGCATGGGGCAGCGAAACGCAAAAGGAGTTGTAAGCCTCAAGTTTCACGGCGTACCTGCTTGCGATGCGTGAGAAGCTTTGTCAATTTGGCCTGAATCAATGCGGTGGCTTCACTTTCAATGGTGCGAAAGGCCACAACTACGGCCTCACCGAGCGGCGTGATTTTGGCTCCACCGCCACCAGCGCCACCGGTCGCCGTCTCAACCACTGGTTTTCCAAAAATGCCATTGACTTCATCAATCAGCAGCCAGGCCCGTCGGTAAGACATTTTCATTTGCCTTGCCGCTTCGGAAATGGAGCCGGTCTCGACAATGAGTTCCAGCAAGCGCACCTTGCCGGGGCCAAGGCGAACCTCGGTTCCAAAATCAACTTTGATTGCCGCCCGTGGATATTTTTTCATGGCGGGATGCTAGCATATTAGTGCAGCGTAACCACATTGCTGACCTTCGGCTTGTCCCCCATCACTAAGCCATTGAAGGTGAACTTGCCAGCAGTAACGCCCACTTCCACGCTGTCGCCATCCTTGACCCGGCCCGCAAGGATTTCTTCTGCCAGCGGATCCTGAATGGATTTCTGGATCACCCGCTTCAGCGGCCGCGCCCCATAGGCCGGATCATAGCCCTTTTCTGCCAGCAGACCGCGCGCCGCTTCGGTCAGCACCACGTCAATCTTGCGATCAGCCAACAGCTTCTTGAGCCGCAGCAACTGGATGTCGACAACGGCTCCCATATGGGCCCGCTTCAGGCGATGGAACAGGATGATCTCGTCCAGCCGGTTGAGGAACTCCGGCCGGAAAGTACCGCGGACCACACCCATCACCTGCTCGCGCACCTCATCCACGTCCTGATTTTCACCCAGAGCCACAAGATACTCGGACCCCAAATTTGAAGTCATGATGATCAGTGTGTTCTTGAAATCCACCGTGCGGCCCTGGCCATCGGTCAGGCGGCCGTCGTCAAGCACCTGCAGCAACACGTTGAAAACATCCGGATGCGCCTTTTCAACTTCGTCAAACAGTACAACCTGATAGGGCCTGCGCCGAACTGCTTCGGTCAAAGCGCCTCCTTCATCGTAACCAACGTAACCCGGAGGGGCGCCAATAAGGCGCGAGACCGAATGCTTCTCCATGTATTCCGACATGTCGATGCGAACCATGGCATGCTCATCATCAAAGAGATAAGCCGCAAGCGCCCGGGTCAACTCGGTCTTGCCGACGCCCGTGGGGCCGAGGAACATGAAGGAACCAATGGGCCGGTTCGGGTCCTGCAAGCCCGCCCTGGCTCGGCGCACGGCCGTTGAAACGGCATCCACGGCCTCAGCCTGGCCTACGACCCGTTTTCCCAATTCCACTTCCATCTGGAGCAGCTTTTCGCGCTCGCCTTCCAGCATCTTGTCAACCGGAATGCCGGTCCAGCGCGAAACCACCTGGGCCACATGGGCTTCGGTCACGGCTTCTTCCAGCATGTCGGAGTCACCTGCTTCCTCAGCGACCTTCAATTTCTTTTCCAGCTCAGGAATGGTTGCATAGGCAAGCTCACCAGCCTTGGCAAAATCACCGCGCTGCTGGGCCTGATCGAGATGCAGCCGTGCCTTCTCCAGCTCTTCCTTGAGCTTGGAGGCGGCCGCCAGCTTTTCCTTCTCCGCCTGCCAGTTGCGCGTGATGATGGCGGATTTTTCTTCCTGCTCCGCCAGCTCCTTTTCAAGTTTCTGCAAACGGTCCTTGGAAGCCGCATCGGACTCCTTCTTCAGGGCCTCACGCTCGATCTGCAATTGCATGATGCGGCGGTCAATTTCATCAAGCTCTTCCGGCTTTGAATCAACCTGCATGCGCAGCCGCGCGCCCGCCTCGTCCATCAGGTCAATGGCCTTGTCCGGCAAGAACCGATCCGTGATGTAGCGATTTGAAAGAGTAGCTGCAGCAACAATGGCCGAATCCGTTATGCGGACCCCATGGTGCAGTTCATATTTTTCCTTGATGCCGCGCAAAATGGAAATTGAATCCTCAACCGACGGCTCACCGATGAAGATAGGCTGGAACCGGCGCGCCAAAGCCGCATCCTTTTCCACATGCTTGCGATATTCATCCAGGGTGGTGGCGCCAACGCAATGCAATTCACCTCGCGCCAGCGCGGGCTTCAAAAGATTGGAAGCATCCATGGCACCGTCAGCTTTGCCGGCGCCCACCAGCGTGTGCATTTCATCAATGAACAGGATGATGCCGCCGTCAGCCGCTGTCACTTCGGAAAGTACGGCCTTCAACCGCTCTTCAAATTCGCCGCGGAATTTGGCCCCCGCAATCAGGGAGCCCATGTCGAGCGCCAGCAGCTTCTTGTCCTTCAGGCTCTCCGGCACATCACCCTTGATGATACGAAGCGCCAGGCCTTCGGCAATGGCGGTCTTACCCACACCGGGCTCGCCAATGAGAACCGGATTATTCTTGGTGCGCCGCGACAGCACCTGAATGGTGCGGCGGATTTCTTCATCCCGACCGATAACAGGATCAAGCTTGCCAGCCTGCGCCGCTTCCGTGAGGTCACGGGAATATTTTTTCAAGGCATCATAACCCTGCTCGGCCGAGGCCGTATCGGCGGTGCGCCCTTTGCGAACCGCGTCAATTGCCTGATTCAATTTCTGCGCCGTCACACCAGCGTTCTTGAGAATCTTGGAGGCCTCACTGGTCTCAATCGACAGCGCCTGCAGCAGCCGTTCGGCACTCACAAAACTGTCGCCTGATTTGGTCGCCAGTTTCTGCGCGGCTTCAAACACACGGGCCATCTCAGGCGCCAAATAGACCTGCCCCGCACCGGCACCTGAGACCTTAGGCATCTTGGCAAGCGCTGCTTCCGTGTCTTTTAACGCCAAACGGCTGTCACCACCTGCCGCCTTGATCAAGCCGGAGGCCAAGCCCTCGTCATCATCGAGAAACACTTTCAGCACATGTTCGGGGGAAAATTTTTGGTGCCCTTCACGCAGGGCCAGCGTTTGCGCCGACTGGATAAATCCCCGTGAGCGTTCCGTGTATTTTTCGAAATCCATTTGCCTCTCCTCCAAGCACGTTTACCAGAGGCCCAACGAGGCACCTCAAAAACGCCCTGGAGAGGAATATGGGGGCGATTATGCTTCCATCAAGTGACGTCCGTAATTTTACTCACCTTAGGAGGCGTCTTCCTCGCTGCTTGCAGCGCGTGAACGCCGTGGACTGCGGGCTTTTTTTTCAGCGACTGGTTCATCATTAACCTCGTCCGCAACAACGGCTGCCGGTCGGCGAAGGAACGATGGGGCCTCCCACTGGCCTGAGCCAGCTTCTTCCACATTGCCACGCACCTCAACGGCTGCCGTCTCGGCCATTTGGGGCTCGGATCCAGCGGGCCGCTGCTCACTGTTACCGTCCCTTGGCTGATCTCCCCGGTTCTGCCAGCGGGGACGAAAACGCTCCCGGTTGCCATCACGGTTGTCACGCTGCCGGAAATTGCGCTGCTCGGAGCGATCCATATCCTGACCTCCGCCAGTTGCCTCGCCGCCATCGGCTTGCTCGCTCTGCCCGCCCTCGGAAACCATTGCGGCTTGGGCTGCTTCGGTTTCGCCTTCCGCGGCGTCGCCGCCTTCCTCTTCAAAATCCTCATCTTCGGGGCGGCGCAGTTGCTGCGTCGGCTGGCCTACCGGTTGGGCCGCAGCCATCACCCGGAAATAATGCTCGGAAAACTGGAAATAGCTCTCGGCCATCACGTTGTCGCCAGAGGATTGCGCATCGCGGCCAAGCTGCATGTATTTCTCGGCTACCGTTTGCGCGGTGCCCCGCACCTTAACGTCCGGCCCATTGCTCTCAAAAACCCGGTTGGCGGAGTTGCCGCCGCCGTTATTGCTGTGACTGCCGCCTCCACCACCGCCCGGCCGGCGATTATTGCGCCCGCGGCCGCGCTTGTTGTTGTGCTGTCCCTGACGTGTGCGATGTCCGTTATCGAAGTTCAAATCATCACTTCGGCAAATAGATGCCGTCCCATATTGTTGAGATTTTGCATTACAATTTCAAAAATCGGCCCATAAAGAGTCGAACTAACCTTAATTCGATGGTTGTGGTCCAAGACCTCTGCCGCAGATATTTCCCCTATCGGAAACACCATCCCCGACTGCAAAAAAGCGAGATGTATGGAACTTATGACCTATGGTCTTTTTCCCAACATGCCGCCCAACGCCATCGCAAGGGCAGAATGAATTACCGACTCTTACTTAGCTGATAAACAACCAATTTCCAATGTCTTTTTTGCGTTGTGTCCACAAGCCGCAGTTCTAGGGCCGGTTGAAGACCAGACAGCGGACATGCCCGGCAAGGTCGAAATGACGGCTTTCCCGGTTAAAACCCTGCCCCTTAAAGAGGTCATTAACCGCGTTCTCCTGGCCCGCCCCGATCTCCAGAATAACATGGCCCTCGGGCCCCAAATGGTCCCCAGCTCCGCTCGCAATGCGGCGGTAGGCCTCCAGCCCATCAGGGCCCCCATCCAGCGCCTTTTCGGGGTCAAAATCACGTACATCAACCGCCAAACCGGCAATATCGCCTAGCGGTATATAGGGCGGATTTGAAACAATAAGGTCAAACTGCCCATCGACCCCGTCAAACCAGTTCGCCTGCACAAAGCGCGCCCGGTTGGCCACCCCCAAGGCCTCGGCATTACCTTTCGCAACCTGAAGGGCCGCCGCCGAAAGGTCGCTGGCAACGGCTTCAGCCCCCGGCAATTCGGCCAGCAATGTCACCACAATGGCCCCTGAGCCTGTACCAAGGTCCAGGATGCGCAATGGCCCTTTGCCCCTCACTAACCCAAGCGCCGCCCCAACAAGTGTTTCCGTATCAGCGCGCGGGTCCAGAACATCCAGCGTTACGCGAAAGTTTCGGCCATAAAATTCGCGGGTTCCCAAGATGCGGGAAACTGGTTCAAATTTGCAGCGACGTTCGATGAGAGACGAGAAACGCGCCGCCACGTCCGGCGGCACAACCAAATCTGGTTCCGCCACGATTTCCTCATGCCGCAGGCTTGCAGCAGCTTGCAGCAAAAGACGCGCGTCGAGGACTGCCGTTTCAATACCTCGTGATGCAAGGTGTTCGCTCGCTTGCTTTATAAGCGCGCGCAGCGTGTCAGACATCGGATGTTTCGGTGGCCAGGAGCTCAGCCTGATGCTCCGCCATCAGGGCCAAAATCAATTCCTCCAAAGCCGGACCTTCGATGATCTGGTCCAGCTTATAAAGCGTGAGATTAATACGATGGTCGGTAATGCGCCCCTGCGGAAAGTTATAGGTGCGAATGCGTTCCGAACGATCCCCCGAGCCAACTTGGCCTTTGCGCTGGGCGGAACGCTCTGAATCAATGCGGTTGCGTTCCAGATCATAAAGCCTCGAACGCAAGAGCTTCATGGCCGCGTTCTTGTTCTTGAGCTGCGACTTTTCAGTCTGCTGGGCAACCGCAAGTCCGGTGGGAAGATGGGTGATGCGCACCGCCGAATCCGTGGTGTTCACTGACTGCCCGCCGGGGCCTGATGAGCGGTAAACATCAATGCGCAAATCCTTGTCTTCAATCTTGATGTCCACTTCTTCCGCTTCGGGCAACACGGCAACTGTTGCAGCCGAGGTGTGGATGCGCCCCTGGGTTTCCGTATCCGGCACGCGCTGCACCCGGTGGACGCCGGATTCAAACTTCATCCACGCATAGGCCCCGGCGCCAAAGATGTTCGCAATAACTTCGCGGTAACCCCCGTGCTCGCCGTCGCTTGCGGAAATGACTTCAACCCGCCAGCCTTTCGAAGCCGCGTAGCGCTGATACATGCGAAACAAGTCACCGGCAAAAATCGCCGCCTCATCGCCGCCCGTGCCCGCTCTTACTTCCAAAATGACGTTGCGCTCGTCGGCAGCATCACGGGGCAGCAGCAAAATGCGGATAGCGTGTTCGAGCTGCTCAATCTTGGCATCAAGGCTCACACGCTCGGCCTCGGCCATGACGGCCAGCTCGCCGCCCGCCTTGAGCATTTCTTCCACATCGCGGAGCTCAGTATAGGCCTGCTTCAAGTTCTGCGCCGCCTTGGCCGTAGGCTCAAGTTCCGCATATTCCTTGGAAAGCTTTACGAACACATCTCCGGCAGGGCCAGAGGAAAGCTCATGCTCAACATTGGCAAACCGGTGGATTATCCGGTCAAGCTTCTCGATTTGAATAGCACTCATGGCGGGGCTTGTAGCGGAAGCCGCACCCTTTCGCCAAGTGCTAGCGCGTGATCAGGAAAAGTGGACACCGGATTTCCGTCCGATCACGCGCCAGAAATTGGCCGACGATCACGTTTATCACTTTGGGATGCCTCATCCCAAAGTGATCGTGATCTAGGGTTCAGCCCTCGAAACTTGAAAGATTGAGCGAGCGGCCCACCAGAATTTCACCAGGCGTTCCCAGAATGCCCTTTTCCTTTCCGTCGATGACATAGCTCAGCAAGCCGCCATCCCTGGCAATAACCACAAGGCCTTCGCGGTCCGGCACCTGATAAGTATCGCCCTTCATCAGCATCTGGGTCATCACCACATTGCCCTGCGCATCTTCAACCCGCACCCAGACCGGGGCCTTGGCCTTGAGAACAAGACGGGCCACAGCATTATTGGTGCCGAATACGCGGCCTTCAGCGGTCTGCGTGACATCGTCAACGGAAGCAACATCTTTCGGCATCTGCTTGGGCTCAGGCGTTACAGCTTCGGACATTTGCTCGGCAATAAAGGCGCCAAGCCCGTCAAGGTCCGGATTCAATTGAGTGGCACTTGGCTCCATATTTTCAGTGCTGGTCGAGGCCATGAGATCATCAGGCATGGCCTCTTCGGTAATCTTGACTTCGGCAGCTTCGGATCCCGTGGATGCCGTTGGCATCGGATCAGCAACCATCGCCACCTGCTCCTCCTGAGAGACAATCTCTGTGGAAGGAATCATCATCCAGCTTGCACCCGCAAAAAGAAAAATTGCCCCGGCGAGAGAAGCAACCAATCCACCTGGACCGCCCGGAATGTTCGACAGTTTGAAATTCAGTGGCATGAGCTTTGGCATCTTTCCAAATGTCAAGATTTTAGCACTTGAAAGGGGCGCTGGATTTGCCGGATGGCTGGCGCGCGGTGCGATGGCCGACCGTGGCAGAAATTCAATGTAGTGATTGATCAGAGGTTCGGGATCAAATCCCAAATATTCCGCATAGGCCGAGATCATCTCAAGAGCTTCCATGCGGGTTGGCATGCGCGTCATGTCACCAAATTCAATGGCCTCAACATGATAGGGGTGAATGCCCGTGGCTTCACCAGCATATTCTAAGGTTTCACCACGCTTTTCGCGCTCGCGCTGCAAGAACCAGCCTGCTTCACCCGCTGGATCAGTGGCGCCATCGGGCTTCTCGCGAAAGCCGGTTTCTGTCTCTTCAAATTCCGGTTCTTCCCCGCCAAACTCAAGCTGTGGATCGTCCATGGTCTTACTCTCTCGTGCCACCAGGCATTAACTATTTACTAACCCAATAAACCGAGAGAATGCCGCAGAATGGTTATCAGCAAGCTAACATCGTGTAAAAAATTATACGGGAACCCCATTGCGCTGGGCGAATTCCAGGAGATCGCCCCTGATTGAGTGGGCCGGACTCTTTAAGAGTGGTGCCATGAAGGACCAGAGCTTGGCCTGGTCAAGTTCAAGCAACATTGCTTTCACCGGACCAATGCCAGATGGAACCATGGAAACAGACGTAAGCCCAATACCCAAAAGCCCCATGGCTTCCAGGGGCCTGCCGCCAAGTTCACCGCATAAAGTCACAGGTTTCTTGTGGGCCGTTGCCTTTTCCACAATCAACCGCATGGCGCCAAGCGCCGCCGGGCTCAAGGGGTCATAGCGGCCCGCTAGCTTGGGGTTGCCGCGATCCGAGGCAAACAGGAACTGCACCAGATCATTGGATCCAACCGAAGCAAAATCGATAAGTGGAAAAAGCTGGTCGAGCTGCCAGATCAGTGCTGGAATTTCGATCATCACCCCGAGCTGCACTGAATTCGGCAGCGTGTGTCCACGCGCCACGAGATAGGCCTTTTCCAATTCCACAATGTCCCGGGCCCGCAGATATTCATCAACATCGGCAATCATCGGAAACATGATCTTGAGATCGCGGCCCTGGCCCGCAATCAACAGCGCCCGCACCTGCAAGCGTAGCAACGCGGGCCGGTCCAATGCCATGCGAATGGAGCGCCAGCCCAGAGCCGGATTTTCCTCCCGCGGCTGTCGGAGATATGGCAAGGTCTTGTCGGCACCAATATCGAGGGTTCGAAAGACCACGGGCTTGCCATTGGCCTGCTCAAGAATGGCTGCGTAATGGCGAACCTGCGAGGCTAGCCGTGGAAACCGGTTGGCCATCATGAAATGCAGTTCGGTGCGGTAAAGGCCAACGCCATCGGCCCCAGAATCATGGAGGTGCGGCAAGTCCACAATCAGCCCCGCATTGATATTGAGATTGATGCGAACGCCGTCCTTCGTAATTGCCGGCACATCGCGGAGCACCGCATACTGCGCCTGCTTGCGCGCATAGAAGCGCACTTTCTCGGCATAGGATTTTTGCAGATCATGGGACGGCCTGACAAACAACTCGCCCGTGTTGCCATCAATGACAATGGGGCTTCCCGTATCCACAAGATCAATAAGGCCTGTCGCCTGGCCCACTGCCGGAATGCCAAGGGCGCGGGCAACAATGGCGACATGGCTGGTCTTTCCGCCTTCTTCGAGGATGACACCGCGTATCTTGCTGCGGTCATAATCCAGAAGTTCGGCTGGTCCCATGTTGCGCGACACGATAATGGAATTGGCTGGCAAATCGCTGCGTGACGCAGTTGCAACCGAACCGGTCAAAATGCGCATCAGGCGATTGGAAAGATCGTCGAGGTCATGCATGCGCTCGCGCAGATAGGCGTCGGGCGTGCGCATCATGCGAGCCCGGTTGTCATTCTGCACCCGCTCAACCGCCGCTTCCGCTGTGAGACCCGTATCAACTGCTTCGCCTAAGCGACTGACCCAGCCCTTGTCATGGGCAAACATCCGGATTGTCTCCAGCACATCGGAATAATCGGCTCCGCGCAGGGATTCCGTGCCATCAAGCAGCTGATCGACCTGCAAATGAAGTTGCTCAATGGCCTCATCAAGCCGCTTCTTTTCCAGCGGGATGCTTTCGGCAATGAGATTATGAACTGCAACCCGTGGCTCATGCAAAACCACATGGCCGAGCGCAATGCCGTCTGCGAGCGATTCACCACGCAAATGATGGCGGCGCATGTGGGCAACGTCAGTTGCCACTTCGCGCGCCACTTCGCGGAGTTCACCGGAGGCAATGACCTCGGCCAAAACCATGGCCGTGGTTTGCAGCGCTTCTTCTTCCTCATCGGAATAGTGCCGTCGCGTGCGGTTTTGCACCACCAGCACGCCAATAACCGTGCCGCTCCGCATGATGGGCGAGCCCAGAAAGGAATTGTAAATCTCTTCGCCGGTTTCCGGCAGGTATTTGAACGACGGATGGTTTTGCGCATCAGCGAGGTTAAGTCCAATCGCCTGATCGGCAATGAGGCCCACGAGGCCTTCGCCCACTTTCAGTTTGGATTTGTGAACTGCCGCGCGCTTCAAGCCTTCGGTAGCATAGAGCTCGAGAATCTGGCCAGGCCGCATCACATAGATGGAGCACACCTCGGCCACCATATTGGCCGCAATCAGCTGGGCAATTTTATCGAGCCGCTTTTGTGCCGTCTCAGGCTCCGCCATGACCTCGCGGAGCCGCCGAAGCAGGACACGCGGGCCTAGGGCAGAATGAGCCATCAGCAGGTGTCCTCGCGAGCCGTTTTCCAACGGCAACGGGTCATGAATTTATGACGGGTGCTTCGTTGCATGTCTCTCAAGCCTCAAGTCCATAGGCCTGATGCAGGGCCCGCACCGCAAGCTCCGTATAGGCCTCATCAATCAGTACACTGACTTTAATTTCGGATGTCGTAATCGCCTGGATGTTGATGCCCTTATCGGCAAGCGAGCGGAACATCTTCGCGGCAACGCCCGCGTGGCTCCGCATGCCAATGCCCACAACCGAAACCTTGGCCACATCGGCTGAGTGCGTGAGTTCAAGAAAACCAATCTTGTCCTTGACTCCGCTCAGCACTTCAATGGCCTTGCGCAAATCCTTGCGCGCCACCGTGAAGGTGATGTTGGCGGTTGAGCCATCGGTTGAAACATTCTGTACAATCATGTCAACACTGATGTCGGCTTCGGCCAGGGGGCCAAATACGGAAGCTGATACACCCGGCTGGTCCTTGACCTTGCGGATGGAAACCTTCGCCTCATCCCGCGAATAGGCAATTCCGCTCACAACATGCTGTTCCAAGATTTGATCCTCATCGCAAACGATTGTTCCGGGCCCGCTGCCATCAGGCTTGTTCTGATTAGGCGAGTCCGGCGCCTCAAAACTTGATCTTACCTGCAAGGGCACCTTGTACACCATGGCAAGTTCAACCGAGCGCGGCTGCAAGACTTTGGCACCCAGCGAAGCCTGTTCCAGCATTTCCTCATAGGAAATCCGGTCCAGCTTGCGGGCACCCGTCACAATCCGGGGATCGGCCGTATAAACCCCGTCCACATCCGTATAAATGTCGCAAGCCGCCTCAATCGAAGCCGCAATGGCGACCGCTGACGTATCCGAGCCGCCGCGGCCCAGCGTCGTAATACGCGTGTCCGGGCCGATGCCCTGAAATCCTGCAATGACTGCAACCTGACCCTGCTCCATGCGCTTTCTGATATTTGCCGCATCGATCTCGGCAATCCGGGCTGAGGCATGCACACCATCGGTTTTCACCGGAATTTGCCAGCCATGCCAGGAGCGTGCCGGAACGCCCATGTCCTGCAGGACAATGGCCAGAAGCCCCGCCGTCACCTGTTCCCCGGAGGCGACAATGGCATCATACTCGCGAGCATCATGCACGGGGGCAGCTTCCTTGCACCAGCGGGCCAATTGGTCCGTCGTGCCAGCCATCGCCGAGACAACCACCGCCACATGGTGGCCAGCCTTCACCTCGCGCAACACATGGCGCGCCACATTGCGGATACGCCCGATATCCGCAACCGAAGTGCCTCCAAACTTCATTACCAAACGGCCCATCGGCCAAAACCCTTCTTAATCTCAAAACTCTGGCTTGCGGCCAAATCAGATGTAAAGTGAACTCTTAAGGTGCGACGCGGCGTACTCATAGATGAGGGTCCTTGCTTATGCAATAATAGCCCTCATAAAAATGGATATTTGAAATGAATGCCGCTCCCCAAACGACCCTTGACCCCGCTGAAGTTGAAAAATTCTCGAAAATGGCTGCGGAATGGTGGAATCCCAAGGGGAAGTTCGGTGTTCTCCATGTCTTTAACCCCGTGCGGCTGGCCTACATCAAGGAACAGGTTTGCGCTCGCTTTGGTCGTGACCCCTACGATCCCAAACCTTTCAAGGGGCTGCGCTTCCTCGATATCGGCTGCGGTGGCGGGCTTTTGACCGAACCCATGGCAAGGCTTGGCGCTGACATTGTCGGCGTTGATCCCTCCGAAAAAAATATCAAAACCGCAAAGGTCCACGCTGAGGAACAGGAACTCGCCATCGATTATCGCTGCGCCACCGCGGAGGATTTAGCCGCCGTTGGCGAACGCTTCGATGTTATCCTGAACATGGAAGTGATTGAGCATGTGGCGAACCCGAGAGGCTTCACCCAGATTTGTGTTGATATGCTGAAGCCGGAGGGTCTGATGTTTGTGGCCACCATCAGCCGTACGCTAAAATCCTTCGGCCTCGCAATTATCGGCGCAGAATATGTG
>CAZAMS010000034.1:0-14728 GCA_964486305.1 uncultured Aestuariivirga sp. | reverse complement strand
ACTCTTGCATGCGTTGGAGGGTCTTTTCTATACTCTTTAAGGAAGTCTCCATTCTTTCAATGTCCTCCTCCTCGAGATGCAGTCGAAATCTCGGCAGATCAAATAGCTCTTGAATTACCTCAATTGCCGCACCAATCATTCGGGGCAATCCGGCCATTTCCAGTGACCAATTCATCGGCTTTACGTGGAGCAGATCATTTCGGAATTCATGAATTCGCAGTATGTCACTTTCTTGCTTCTCATCTAATGAAAGTGGAGGACCCATTCGGTCCATATTCTTGGGATCCTTGGCACGGGCAATAAGTTCACGCAGTGTCGCCAGTTTTGTTTTGCTGGGGGACGTGCGTTCTTGTCAGTTCTGGACTCCTCAAAGAAGTTGAGCCAGGCTATCTGGTCTTCCTCCTTCAAAGCGCCAACTTCCGCAGTTCCACTAAGAGCTGCAACTAATGCAGAAGTTATGGCTTGTTCGGTATCGGTAATAACAAACCACCAGCGCATCGGATCTTTATGAATTGCGCCTTCCAATTCAGCTGCGACCCGACGCATGCATTCGACGGCAAGAATTTCAGGTGTGATAGTGATATACTTTTCAATTCTTCGGCCTGACATTTCTTAGAACTCTATCCCGGCCTGGGCCTTCACGCCGGAGCGGAAGGGGTGTTTGATCAGTTCCATCTCGGTCACGAGATCTGCGATTTCGATGAGTTCTTCCTTGGCGTTGCGGCCAGTCACAACGATGTGCTTGTCGGCGGGACGGTTTTTCAGGACCTCAAGTACTTCTGCCAGGGGCAGGTAATCATAGCGCAGGACGATGTTGAGTTCGTCGAGCATGACCATCTTATAGCTTGGGTCAGCGATCATGCGTTTGGCTTCTTCCCAGCCCGCCCGCGCATGGACGATGTCGCGGTTGATGTCCTGGGTTTCCCAGGTGAAGCCTTCGCCCATGGCCTCGATGGTGACGAGTTCGGGGAATTTTTCCAGCACGGTGCGCTCGCCGGTGCCCCAGGCGCCTTTCACGAATTGAATGACCCCGGCGCGAAGCCCATGACCGATGTGGCGAAACACCATGCCGAAGGCGGCAGTGGATTTGCCCTTGCCCTTGCCGGTGTGAACGATGAGTAGCCCGCGCTCAATGGTTTTGCCCGCCATGATTTTATCTCTGGCAACTTTCTTCTTGGCCATCTTTTCGTGGTGCCGTGCGGCATCAATTTCTTCGGTCATTGCTGAAGTTCCCTGAGAAGATCATAGGCTGAATTGAGGCGTGGTGTCCAAAGGCCTCGGGTGGCGGCCTCTTCAAAGCGCTCCGCAATTTCCTTCAAAGCAGCTGGATTATTCGTGGTGATAAATTCGCGGGTATCCTCGTCGGCCAAGAAGGCATCATAGGCCAAATCGAAGTGATGGGTTTTCACCGCACCCGTGGTGGCGGCAAAGGCGAACATGTAATCAACGGTTGCGGCTATTTCGAAGGCGCCCTTGTAGCCATGCCGCTTCACACCGGTGATCCATTTGGGGTTCACCACGCGCGAGCGCATGACGCGCCCCACCTCTTCTTCCAGTGTGCGGATCACCGGGCGTTCGGGGCGTGAATGGTCATTGTGATAAACGCGAGGCTGCTTCCCGGAGGCAGTCTCAACCGCTGCCGACATGCCGCCCTCAAATTGATAGTAGTCGTCGCTGTCCAGCACATCATGCTCGCGGTTATCCTGGTTGTGGACAACGGCTTCGATATTCTTGAGGCGCTGGGTGAACTGCACTTCGTCCTGTACGCCCGCTTCCTTTGCGCCATAGGCGAAGGCGCCCCAGGTGACATAGGCCGCGGCGAGATCGGCCCGTTCGGTCCAGATTTTTTCGTCGATCAGCGCCTGCAACCCTGCGCCATAGGCTCCTGGCTTGGAGCCGAAAATGCGGTAGCCCGCCATTTGCCTGGCGTCGATTTCGCTGATGCCCGAATGCTGCAGGCCCGTGGCTTCCGCCTTCATGCGGGCGGCGATGGGATTATCCGCCTCGTCTTCCTCAAGTGCGCCAATGGCACGAATGGCCTTGTCCAAGAGTTCGATTTGGGATGGAAACGCGTCACGGAAAAAGCCGGATATGCGCAATGTGATATCCACGCGAGGACGGCCCAATTTGGCCAATGGGACGATATCAAAACCGGTGACCCGCCAGCTCGAGGGCTCCCACACCGGCTTTGCCCCGATGAGTGCCAAGGCTTGCGCAATGTCATCGCCACCGGTGCGCATGTTGGAGGTTCCCCATGCGGAAAGTCCAAGGGCTTTGGGGTATTGGCCGAAATCCTGGAAGTGGCGGATGAGAAGATCTTCGGCGGATTTCTGGCCGAGGTTCCAGGCGGTGGGGGTGGGAACGGTTCGATTATCGAGGGAATAGAAGTTCCGGCCCGTGGGCAAGACGTCAAGCCTTCCGCGCGTCGGTGCGCCAGACGAGCCGGGGGCCACACGCCTTCCGTCCAGTCCGGTCAGGAATGCCGCGATTTCACTGGGTCCGCAGGCGCGAAGAGCTGGACGAATGACGGTGTCAATCTTGTCCAGCACGGTTTTTAGATTTGCGTTGTCTTCGCCGTGAATACTTGAACCCAGTTCATTGTAGTGCACGATGGGTCCTGGTTTCTGCCGTGCTGACGGCTTGAGAAGGGATTGCGCACAGGCTTCCAGTCTTTCCACCGTATCGCCATTGGTGCGCCACGGCTCATTGACCAGTTTGAGAAGTGCGACGGGCTTTGCTCCGTTCCACCGATCCGACATCACACAGTTTAACGGATCAAATCCGGTGAAGCCGAAATCACTGGCAAGGGCGCGGATAAGTGACTGGTCGCCAGCTTCGCCATGGCCGCGAGGTACGCGGGTGAGTGCCACCAGCAAATCAGTTTCCTGGATGCCCGTCGGCGAGGTGCCGAGTATATGCAGGCCGTCCCTGATTTGGGCTTCCTTGAGATCGCAGAGATAGGCGTCGAGCTTGGTGAGATCGCTGTCGTCATCACCAGTGAAGCCGGCATCGACGTCCAGCTTGTTGCTGCGGGTGAGATCGAGAATGTCTTTCTTGAGGGCGGCGAGACGGCGGCGGTCAAGACCGGAGGCGAGATAGTACTCATCGACCAGCGCTTCCAAATCCTTGAGGGGCCCGTAAGTTTCGGCGCGTGTGAGCGGCGGGGTTAGGTGATCAATGATAACTGCGGACGTACGCCGCTTGGCTTGTGTCCCTTCGCCGGGGTCATTGACGATGAAGGGATAAAGCTGTGGCAGGGGGCCGTGGGCAATTTCAGGATAGCATTCGGCACTCAAGCCATTGGCCTTGCCCGGCAGCCATTCCAGATTGCCATGCTTGCCATTGTGAATAATCGCGTCCGTTTTGAACACGTGGCGCAGCCAGAAATAAAAGGCGAGATAGCCATGGGGCGGTACCAGGGTCGCATCATGGTAGGTTGCCTTGGGATCAATGTTGTAACCGCGGGCGGGCTGGATGCCGACGGCAATATTGCCATAGGTCTGGACTGCGAGGTGAAATGCGCCGTTGCGAAAGAAGGGATCGGTTTCCGGAATGTCCCAGCGCGAGGTAATCTGTTCACGGACGGAATAGGGCAGGGCCTCGAAATGTTTCCGGTAGTCATCCAGCCTCAATTGCACGCCATGGGAGACAGGAGATGACCCATGAGCCAAGCGCGCCGACGAAAGAATTTGAATGAGGTCATTCCCGGTCTCGGGAAATTCACCCACGTCATAGCCAGCGCCCTGCATCGCGTTCACCATGGCGATGGTACTGGCTGGCGTGTCATAGCCTACGCCGTTGGCGATACGGCCATCGCGGTTGGGATAGTTGGCCAATATGATCGAGATTTTGCGAATGTTTTTTTCCCTGTGGCGCAGGGTAATCCAATTCGCTGCGAGATCAGCCACATAATCCACGCGATCTGGAGCTTCCTTGTACGTCACGATGCGGCTTTGGGTTGCTTCGTGGTAGTGGCTGTCGCTCTTGAAGGAAATGGCGCGTGCATGAATGCGGCCGTCCAACTCGGGCAACACCACATTCATGGCGAGATCACGGCTGCCAAGGCCCTGCGTACTGGTCTGCCAGCTATCTTCTGAGACCGTGCTGAGAACAACTTGCAGCACCGGACAATCACACTGGGCCAAGGGGTCGCCACTGCCGCCCGATGAGGCGGCAAAGGAGGTGGCGTTCAGCAGCAGGCTGGGTTGATGTTCGGCAAGGGAGTCCTGAATGAAACCTACGCTGCTTTTGTCCTTCAGACTGGTCACAAAAATGCCCACACAGCCAATGCCCCGTTTTGACAGGGCATCGATCAGGGCATCAATGGGTGCGGTTTGCGCACCTTCCATGACGGAGCGATAGAAGATCAGGCCCGTCATGTGCTTGCCAATTGTGCTACGGTAAATGCCATCGGCCGGGGGCGCTTCAGCCGGCGTTGGAATTTCGGTCGCTTCAAGCAGGTGCATGCAATAGCCCAGAAACTTCGTGGCATTGAACTGCCCTCCGGCCACCAGATACTGGCGCAGGCGTTCGCAGTCCTGCATTGGCAGGTTTGAGCGTGATGTGAGTTCATGATCGGGCTGTGAATCGCCGGGCAAAACGACAAGCTTGATATCATTGGCCTTGGCCAGCGCTTCAATCCGGTCGAGGCCATAGGGCCAGTAGCTGGTGCCGCCCAACAGCCGCAACACAACCAGGCGCGCAAGGCTCAGGGTCTTTTCAATATAGAGATCAACCGAAAGATTGTGCTGGAGGTGCAGAAAGTTGGCGAGCCGGAGGGTGGGAAAGTTGCCGGTGTCATAGGCCCGCGCCAGTGACGCAATCTCGCTGTCGGCAGCACTCAGGACTACTATGTCAGCGGGTGATTGCTTGAGGTCGACCACTTCTGCCGCCCCGTCAATCACGCCACTTGTCGTGGCGAGGAGATGCATCAGCCTTTAGAGCATGTTGCGGCAAAGTTGCACGACTTTGCCGATAACAACATGCTCCAAGTTAATGCCTTGGCGCGAATTCTCTTCACTTGGGTGATTCCACCCAAGTGGAATGCGCGCTAAGCGCCGCAGTAATTGCCTGCTGGTCCATACCCTTTACACCGATCACCACTAATCTGGTGACGCGGTCCTCATCATTTTTCCAGGGCCTGTCAAAATAACTGTTCATGCGGGGTCCAACGGCCTGAATCAGAAGCCGCGAAGAAGACCCTACAACATTGGCAAAACCCTTCAATCGCAAAATGGTGCTGTCGGCGATCACGTCGGTGATGCGCTTCAACAAGGTGTCACGGTCTTTCACGTCGGGCAGTGCAACGGTGAAGCTGATGAAATCATCATGGTCATGCTGCGTCTCGCCTTCCATCTCGTGGTGCGACAGCCGGTTGCCCACGTCGCCCTCAACGGCGGAACCAAGGCCAAGCAAGGCCCTGATGTCGAGCTTGCCGTATTCACTCAGCAGGATGCGAGTGCCTTTTCGAATTTGCCCTTCGATGTCGGCAGTGACATCCAGCGTTTCTTCGTTGTCGAGCAGGTCTGTCTTGTTGAGGATCACCATGTCGGCGCAATTCAACTGATCTTCGAACAGTTCCTCGATGGGGTTTTCGTGTTCCAGTTTAGGGTCAGCCAGGCGCATGGCCTGAATGGTGGCCTCATTATCGGCGTAGCGGCCTTCGGCCAGTGCCTTGGCGTCAACCACGGTCACCACGCCATCAACAGTCACACGTGCCGCAATCTCCGGCCAGTTAAAGGCGCGAACCAGAGGCTGGGGCAGGGCAAGGCCCGAGGTTTCGATCACGATATGATCGATGGGTTTGGTGCGCTCCAACAGCTTCTTCATCGTGGGCACGAAATCATCGGCCACGGTGCAGCAAATGCAGCCATTGGCGAGTTCGATCACATCTTCCTCTTTACACAGATCATCACCACAGCCTTTCAGCACTTCGCCGTCCACGCCCACATCACCAAACTCGTTGATGATCAGGGCGATTCTGCGGCCATTGGCATTTTCCAGCATGTGGCGGACGAGGGTGGTTTTACCGGCTCCAAGGAAGCCGGTAATGATGGTGGTTGGAATTTTTCTGGCGATCATGATGCATAAACATCCTTGCCGAACCTATGCAAGGCAAGGCCTAAGAACAAGCCAATTAGACTCCACAACACGGCTGAGGCTGCAATGGTGTTTGCGGCAAAGCTTGCGGCAAGGCCTGCGGGCACCGCTGTCTCATGAGTGAGCGGCTCAGGCGCACCAATGATGTGGGGCAAGGCGATAAGAACGACTGCTACTGCCAGCCAGAGGAGTTCGCGTCTTGTCGCAATCAGGAATATGCCGACGCCTGAGGCAACGATGGTTGCCACCCACCAGACCTGACGAGACACCAGATCACCAGCGGGCATTCCCGGCAGTTCGGGCGCAAGCCCAGCGCCGGGCGCAACTGTTACCGCCAGAAAACCGCATAGTCCCCATATCAGCCCATTCTTCGGCGTGATGGGAAATCCCGTTAACAAAGAAACGCCCGCCAAAAGAATTGCAAAGCCTGCCCCAGTGATGACTGATGTGAGCGTGGTTGAAAGAGTGCGCGGCCAGCCGTCGGCAAGGGCCCATTCCTCCGCTTCGGGTTCTGGCGCCGGAGTTGTCGCAGCGGCCGTTGCAGCTGCGTCATGTGAGTGTTCTGGTGTTCCTGCCGCATGGTTGTGGGCAGGAGCTGTTTCAAATACTTCAGCAGCGAGTATCAAGGGTGTTGTCCGTACATGCTGAACACCACCATAGATAAAGCCGGCCGCCATTCCCGCGATGAGTGCCGCGAGCACAAGCCTTCCAATCATGATTTTGGTCCCTGATCTTTAGTGGCAGGGAAAACCGATGGAGTGGCGTGTGTCGTGAGCCGCGTTATGAGCCGCACCGATGTGCGACATGCCAACGAGGAATACGAGTGAAGCGCCAAGGAACAGGCAAATTGCTCCGGCTGCCACGCGCTGCGATACACTTAATGTAGTGGTAGAAGTTTTAACTGTGGTCATGGACACCCTCCGTGCGACCGTTATGGTATGGGGCTTTCACCCCGGCTCTTGCACGGCAGGTCTCCTGACTTCGCGGGTCGCTGGTTTCATGTGCACCTTCCCGGTTTCCCAGTGGCATAGTTCGCATAAAACCTCGCCGCTTACAGTTGCGGGGGCAGTCACGGTTTTGGCCCCTTTTGGGTCGTCCGCACCGTGTTCCCTATTAGGCTCTTCGACCTCATGGTTTCTGAGCACCGAGCACCATCTATGTGCCAGTTCGTGGCCCGTTCCGTCAACCTGTTTCTGTGGCACGGCTTGCCCTGGAGAAGGACCAGCCAAGGGTGGAAGCGGCAGCAGCAAGAAGAATCAAGGCTCCGCCCAAGAATTGGACAGGGCGCAGCACATGGCCAAAGGCTGCCATGTCCACGAGCACAGCCACTGCGGGATAGATAAAGGAAAGCGCGCCAATAATGTGTGTCGGCAATTTTTGAATGGCGCCATAGAGCAGGTAATACATCAACCCCGTGTGTACGATGCCGATTGTCACAAGGCTCAGCCATTGGCTGCCTGAAACGGGAAGGGTGGAAAAATCGGCCAGCGGAGCGAGCATGACCATGCCGGTGGCCACTTGTATCAGGGCAATCAAATGGGGCGGTGTGCCTTTGAGCCGTTTGGTAATCAGAGATGCAATGGCATAGAGAAAGGCTGCCATGAGGGAAAGGCCAACACCCAATAGAAAATTCGTGGAGGCTGATTGTCCGGTGGGTGTGAGAACGATGAGGAGCATGCCGACGAATGAAACGGCAAGCCAGCCGAGTTTTGTGGCGGTAATTTTTTCGCCCAGAAACAGGCTGCCCAATACCAGCAGCATGAAGGGCTGCGTATTGTAAATGATTGTCGCCAGTGAAATGGACGTGTCGGCATAGGCCGAAAAGAGGCATACCCAATTCAAGACAATTGCCACGCCTCCAAGCACCGCCAAACCGAGAACTTTCCATGTGATGGGTTTCAACAGGCCGAGCAGCCCGCAAACCGCGAACAGGGCGAATACGGCAAACAGGCAGCGCCAGAATACGACACTAAAAACAGGTTGGCCTGACATCACGACAAACCAGCCAATTGTTCCTGAAATGAGCATGGCGGCACTCATTTCCATCGTTCCGCGGGTAATATCCTTGTTCATGGTGAACAAGCTAGTTGGTGTTTCCGGTTGTTTATATGGCAATAATCAGGAATAATTTGTTTTTTCCCTCATTAAGTAAGGCGATAGGACGTATAGGGCTAAAATGGATGAATTGGACCACAGGATTATCGATCTTCTCGTTTTGAACTCGCGCGCATCACTCAAGGAGCTGGGCAAAGCCACTGATCTGTCGTCGCCAAGTGTTGCTGACCGGGTCCGCCGGCTGGAGAAGAAGGGGGTTATCCGGTCTTTCACCGTTGATGTTGATCCGGAAGCCTTGGGCTACAGCCTGCAAGCCATAGTGCGGGTCAGGCCGCTGCCCGGCATGTTGCATATCGTTGAACGGCTCATCCAGGAAACGCCTGAATTTATTGAGTGCGACAAGGTGACCGGCGATGATTGCTTTATTGCAAAGCTCTGTTTCCGCTCCATGGCACAGCTTGATGCAATCCTTGATCGGATTACCGAAAAAGCCGAAATGAATACATCAATTGTGAAAGCTACGCCTATAAAGCGCAGGTTGCCGCCCCTTGGCAATTGATTGCAAATAGGTTATATTGAACGCGCATTCAATATACATAGAGATGATCATGAATATGATTTCGACGGTTCGGACCAAGCTGGATGACGACAAACGGGGCGGATTGCCGAGTTGGACCTATACCAATCCGGAATTCCTCGAAATCGAGAAGGACGAGCTGTTCCGCAAGACCTGGCAGATTGCCTGCCATGTCAGCGATGTTCCCAATATCGGCGATTACTATAGTTTCGATCTGGTTGGCGAGCGGGCGATTATTGTGCGTGGCAAGGATAATGTGGTGCGGGCCTTCCACAACGTTTGTCGGCATCGCGGCAGCCGGGTAGTGGCCACCGAAAGGGGCACCTGCAAATCGGCCATCGTCTGCCCGTTCCATGGCTGGTCCTACAATCTGGATGGAACGCTCCGTGCCGTGCCCCAGGCCAAGTCACTGCCAAAGCTCGACGCGGTGGAACATGGCCTGACGCCCGTCGATTTTGAAATCTGGCACGGCTTCGTATTTGTGCGTTTTGTGCGCGGCGATCAGCCATCGGTGGGCCATATGATGAGCCCCCACGAGGATATCATCAACCATTATGGGATGGCCGACACGAAGCCCTATGGCAAGATGATCACGCAGAAGATGCCGGTGAACTGGAAATCCGTGCGCGATGTGGACAATGAGGGCTATCACGTTCCCGTCGCCCATCCGGCATTGCAGGATCTCTATGGCAACGGTTACGTCGATGAGAACATGGGCTTTGGCATCACACGTTCAAAGGGCGTGTTCAATGACAGCCGAGACCGCTATTGGAGCGTGCGGAACTACAAGAAGTTTTTGCCCGCCATGGAGCATTTGCCGGAGAAGCAACGCAAAGTCTGGTATTACTATGGGTTGTTCCCCAACATGGTACTGATGCTCTATCCCGATCTTGTTGGATTCTATCAGGAGTTTCCGGTGGGCGTTGATAAAACCATCCAGCGTTTTTCCTACTACGCCCTTGACGATGAGCGCCGTGAAACCAAAGCCTCGCGCTATCTCGCCAAGCGCATTGACGAGTTGACTGGAACTGAGGATACGCAGTTGATTGCGTGGTGTTTTGAAGCCTTGCAATCCTCGGGCTACAAGGGCCTCATCCTCTCGGACCTGGAAAGTGGCGTCAGGGCGTACCATGACATGCTGCGCCAGGTCGTTCCGGTGGTGGGACTTGCACAGCCGCCGGTTCCGGGTGCCATGGCCGAAACCAACCGGACTTTACGGGATGCGATTCCGCCGTTACCTTGGGGCCGTTAACGGGGTTGATACGAATTCAGCGTTGGTTTACCTAGACCACAGCCTTGCTTCAACGATGAAGACGAATCAGGCGGTAATTCCAAGGTTGGCCAGGAGTCCCGATGCAGCCCGCGCAGAAGCAAACCCGAAGTGAGATCGCGGCGGTCTTGCTGGCAAGCCGCATGGCTTTTGCCTCAACGGCACTGTTCAGCTGCCTGGTGAACATTCTCATGCTCACGGGGCCGCTGTTTATGCTGCAGGTCTATGACCGGGTTCTCACCTCAGGCAGCGTGCCAACACTGGTAACCCTCATTGCCATCGTCATTGTGCTTTATGCCTATTACGGTTTTCTGGAATATCTGCGGGCGCGCATTCTGGTTCGCATTGGCAGGCGGGTTGAAGAAAGACTGCGGGACCGCGTATTTGATTCCATGGCCGAACATGCACTGCGGCGCACGCAAGGGATTAGTGGCCAGCCGGTCAATGATCTCGCCACAATCCGCCAATTCCTGTCGGGTCAAGGGCCGTTTGCGTTTCTGGATATGCCGTGGGTGCCGGTTTATCTTCTTGTCATCTTCCTCATGCACTGGGTGCTGGGGGTTGCCTCGGTCATTGCGGCCATTGTCATTTTTATTCTGGCCTTGTGGTCTGAAAAGGCAACGCGGGGGCCTTTGGCGGAAGCCAATTCGGCGATGGTCAAATCATCGATCATGACCGACGAGAGCCGCCGCAATTCGGAAGCCCTGCATTCGCTTGGCATGCGGAGCGCCATTCGCAAGAAATGGGCGGACATGCAGCAGGTGGCGCTCGATCACCAGACGATTGCCAATGACATTGGCGGCAGCCTCAGTGCCGCGTCGCGGGTTTTGCGTCTCATGGTGCAGTCCGGCATTCTGGCGCTCGGTGCCTATCTCGCTCTCCAGCATGAAATTTCTGCGGGTGCCATGATTGCCGCTGCCATCATCATGGGCCGGGCGCTCGCTCCCGTTGAGCAGGCGGTTGCCAGCTGGCAGCAGTTTTTGAGCTTCCGAAAGGCGCTGGAACGGCTGGGAGATATTCTGGCGTCAGTTCCAGCGGTTGCAAACCGCATGAAACTTCCGAAGCCTACGGGCAAACTGGAAGTTGAAAATCTCATCATCCAAATGCCGGGTGCAGAAAAACCGGTGCTGCAAGGCATCAGCTTTACGGTTGAACCAGGCAAGGGCATTGGCGTGATCGGGCCAACAGGGGCTGGCAAATCCACCCTGGCACGGGCTCTCGTCGGCGTCATGCCGATTACGCGCGGCACCGTCCGGCTGGACGGGGCCACCCACGACCAGCGGGATATTGATGAAACTGGCAAGCTCATCGGCTATCTGCCCCAGGACATTCAATTGTTTGATGGCACGGCGGCGCAGAACATCGCGCGCTTTGATGTGGAGGCAAATCCCGAGAAGATTGTTGAGGCCGCACAGCTTGCCAATGTCCACGACCTCATCATGCGCCTGCCCAAGGGCTATGATACGCCGCTGGGTGAAAATGGGGCGCGGCTTTCTGCGGGCCAGCGGCAACGGGTTGCCCTGGCGCGCTGCCTCTATGGTGACCCCGTACTTTTTGTTATGGATGAACCTAATTCAAATCTTGATGCGGAAGGCGAGGCGGCCCTTGACCGCGCCATTCGCGTTTCCATGGCACGGGGTGCTTCGGTGGTGGTCATTGCGCACCGCCCGAGTGCGCTTGCTTCCATTCAGCAAATTCTGGTTTTGAGCGAAGGCAGAACCGTGGCGTCGGGGCCACGCGATGAGATTCTCCAAAAAGTTCTGAACCGGCCCGCACCTGGCAATGCACCGACCACGAAACCGCCATCCAAGCCCACACTCATACAGGCGAACTAGGCGATGAATCCGATCAACACAAATTCCTCGCTCCGCCGCTTTCAGGTCATTGGCTTCCTGTCGGTTCTGATCATGGTTGGAGTTGTCGGAAGCTGGTCAGTTCTTACGGAATTGAATGGCGCTGTCATTGCGCCCGCCACCATCATGGTTGAATCCTATTCCAAGAAGGTTCAGCACAAGGAAGGCGGCATCGTTGGTGATATCCGGGTGAAGGACGGCGACCGGGTGGAGATCGGCCAGGCGCTGGTGATCCTCGACAACACCGAAACCAAATCCGAGCTCGCCATCATTGATGGCTTGCTTGATGAGGCGCTCGCCAAACGCGCCCGGCTTGAGGCGCAGCGCGATCGGGCTTCGGCCATAATCTTTCCGGTAGAGGTTTTGGCGCGGGCAGGAGAACCAGGCGTTGCTGCCATCATGGCGGGGCAGACCAAACTGTTCAATGCGCGGCTGCAGGCCATTATTGGCAAAAAGGAGCAGCTCAACCAGCAGATTGGTCAGTTGACGGAGCAAATTGGTGGTCTGGACTCGCAAAAAACTGCCAAAGACAGGCAATTGAGTTTGATCAGCGCCGAACTCATTGATCTGAAAGACCTGCAGAGCAAGGGCCTTGTTCCCAACAGCCGCGTGTTGGCGATGGACCGCGAAACGGCGCGGCTTGACGGCGAGCGGGGTGAGCTTGTGGCCAGCAAGGCTTCAGCGGAGGCGCGCATTGCCGAAGTGAAATTGCAAATCCTGCAAATTGACGAAGAAGACCTGTCCCAGACCCTGACGGACCTGCGTGAGATTGAAGGCAAGGTTGCCGAGTTGAAGGAGCGCAAGCTTGCCGTCGCCTCGCGCCTTGAACGAATGGTGATCAAGTCGCCGATCACGGGCGATGTTTATCAGCTTGCGGTTCATACCATTGGCGGCGTCATTGGTCCCGGCGAGCCCATCATGCTCATTGTTCCCGAAGCCGATGAGCTTATCCTGCAGGCGCAGGTCATGCCGCAGGACATTGACCAGGTGCGGCCAGGGCAGATTGCCCATATCCGTTTCCCCTCGTTCAATTCCAGGCTCACGCCCGAAGTTGCAGCCGAGGTGACGCAGATTTCCGCCGACACCAGCCGGACCGACCAGGACTCGGCGCCGTTCTACTCGGTGCGCCTGATGATCTCGGCTAAGGAGCTTGACAAGCTCGGCACAAACAAGCTGAAGCCCGGCATGCCGGCAGAGGCCTTTATCCAGACGCAAGCCCAATCTCCAATGACCTATTTCCTGAAACCACTCATCGACCAGTTCGCCCACGCGCTGCGCGAGGGGTGAGGGCTCAGGATTCCCATAACACTCCCTCACCCTGAGGTGCCTGCGGAACGCAGGCCTCGAAGGGCTGGAGGATGCGGAAACAGATGCTTCGAGGCCCGGCTTCGCCGTGCGCCTCAGCATGAGGGATGTTGAATGCCGACCCTACGCCAATTGTCCGCGTCGGCCTGAGGACATCTTCACCAACGGCAACGGAGTTTTAACCCTAACAGCCTATTACTGAAGGGATGAGTGTCCGTTGTGTAATCCTTGCGTCTGTTAGTTCCGCGTTTCTCGCTGCATGTGTGGCTGCATCCGGTCCGGCATTCGCCACCACCGAAAACCCCAATGAAATCATCGCTGGACAGGCCTACGAGGCCCTGGCGGCGGGAGACCAGAGGGCAGCGATTAACGCGTATTCACAGGCGATTGAATCCCAGGATTTGCCCACGGAAATGCTGGCGAATGCTTTGCTCAATCGCGGGCTGGCCTATCAGCAGTTGGCTGAACACCAAAAGGCCATCGATGACTATACGGCGGCCCTGCGCCTGGATGCGATGAGTGCCGCATTGCGGGCCGCCGCCTTGTATAATCTGGCGTTAAGCCAGCAGAAATTGCAGAACCTGTCCGCCGCGATCGAGGGTTATACCAGTGCCCTGTTTCTCGATCCCGCCTTTGCCCATGCCTATTATGGCCGTGGCAATGCGCTGCGCGAAAGCGGGCAGTTTCTTTTTGCCCTGTCGGATTATGAAAAAGCCATACGCTATCATCATCCCAACGCGGCCCAGGTCCATTATGCTGAAGCCTTGACCTATGAAAGCCTGAAGCGCCCGAACGATGCGCGGAAATCACTGGAGCTTGCCATTGCGGCCAATCCGCAGTTCACCCAAGCCATTGAGAAGCTTGCCAGCTTGCGGGCCAGCGTTGTCGCCAAGCCTGTGCTTATTGCCAATACGGCGGTTGGCGGTGGCCAGGTCACGGTGCGAAAGCCCGATCTGCCGAAGGCAATTGAGCCAAGCACGGAATTGCTTGGTGAAGGCGAGAGTGATCTCATCGTGACGGCGGCGGTAAGTCCGTCGACAACTGCCAAAATTGTTGATCGTGTTCCAGTTGACGAAGAAAAAATCGTTGCCGTGGAAGCGGTTGAGGACGAAGAAGCGGCTGTTGCGGCCGAACCTGAGGTTACTGAAACTGTTGAGGAAGAAACCGCTGAAGCGCTGGTCGCCGATGGCTGGAGTGTGCAACTGGCTTCAGCCACCAGCGAAGATGGCGCCTGGTCAACGTGGAAGAAAATGAAGGCCAAGCATCGGTCACTTGTCGCCCAGAAGCCTGTCGTTGTGCGGGCCGATCTCGGGACAAAGGGTATCGTCTACCGGGTCCGCCTTGCGGGCTTTGAAGACCAGAATGCGGCGAAGAAGAGCTGCTCAAAGCTGAAATCAAGCGGCATTTCCTGCTACGTGAGCAAGCTCGGCTCTTAGTGTCTGTCCCAAAACAAGTTGAATCCGATGAGCAGGATGTGATTCAAAGAAGGGGGATCGTGATTCGACGGGAGGGGCGTGATGTGGACGGCGGAGAATCGGCGGCGGTATGATCGCAGTAAGCTGCGCTACC
>CAZAMS010000033.1:0-11227 GCA_964486305.1 uncultured Aestuariivirga sp. | reverse complement strand
TCGAACCCCTACAACATGGTGCGTGCAACATTTGACGCGTTGAAGAAGCAGGCGAGCCCACGTTCGGTGGCGGCGCGCCGCGGCAAAAAGGTCAGCGATGTCTTGCGTCGCCGTGACCCGGATGCGGCCGTAGAATACGTCGAGGATCAAGAATTATGGCCAAAGCACCAGCAGCAAAGACAGTCACCGTTGAGCAGTATGCCAGCCCCCAGAGGCGGCCAGCTGACCAGCGCGCCACGTTGGTTGGGCTTGGCCTCAACAAGATGAACCGGCTTTCGACGCTTAACGATACGCCAGCCGTTCGTGGCATGATTGCCAAGGTTGCGCATCTCGTTCGCGTGGTCGAGCAAGTTTAAGGAATACGACAATGAAGCTCAATGAAATTGCCGATAACGCCGGGGCCCGCAAAATCCGCAAACGCGTAGGCCGTGGCCTGGGTTCAGGCCTTGGCAAAACCGCGGGCCGTGGCGGCAAGGGCCAAACGGCCCGTAAGGGTGGCGCAAAGGCAGGCTTCGAGGGCGGCCAGATGCCAATCTATCGCCGGTTGCCAAAGCGCGGCTTCAACAAGCCAAATCAGGTCCCCTACAATGAGGTCAATCTGCAGACCGTTCAGGCAGCCGTTGACGCCAAGAAGCTCGATACCAAGGCTGCGGTGACTGCCGCAAGCCTGATCGCGGCTGGTGTTATTTCTCGGCCTCTCGGTGGCGTGCGTCTGCTGGCCAAGGGTGTTATCAAGTCAAAGCTCGCTTTTGAGGTATTCTATGCCACAAAGGGGGCCATTGCCGCGGTTGAGAAAGCCGGTGGCAGCGTCAAGGTATTGCGTCCCGTCGAGGCGCCTGCGGAAGCGAAGTAAGGTTGCAAGGGTTTACGGGCCACCCCACATAGGGAGCTTGTAACCAAAGCTCAAGGATACGACATGGCATCGGCAGCTGAACAACTTGCGGCAAACCTGAATTTCGGGGCCATTGCCAAATCCGAAGAGCTGAAGAACCGCATCTGGTTTACGCTGGGTGCGTTGATTGTATACCGCCTCGGCACCTACATTCCCATTCCCGGCATTGATACCATTGAACTGGCAAAATTTGCGGCACAGAACACGTCCGGCATACTTGGCTGGGTGAACGGGCTGGCTGGCGGCGCGCTTGGCCGCATGGCAATATTCGCCCTCAACATCATGCCGTATATTTCGGCGTCAATCATCATCCAGCTGATGACTACGGTTTCGCCCCATCTTGAAGCGCTCAAGAAGGAAGGCGAGTCCGGCCGCAAGAAGATGAACCAGTACACGCGCTATGGCACGGTGGTTCTGGCGGCATTGCAGGCTTATGGCATCGCCGTCGGGCTTGAAGGGCAGGGCAACCTCGTTTCTGATCTTGGCCTGTTTTTCCGCGCCAGTACGGTTATCACGCTGACCGGTGGCACGGTGTTCCTGATGTGGCTTGGCGAGCAGATCACGTCGCGCGGCATAGGCAATGGTATTTCGCTGATCATTTTTGCAGGCATTGTGGCAGGCTTGCCCGGCGGCATTGCCGCCATGCTGGAGCTTGGCCGAACCGGACAGATGTCCACCTTCCTCGTTCTTGGCATCATGGTTATGGCGCTTGGCGTGATTGCCTTCATCGTGCTGTTTGAGCGCGCTCAACGGCGCCTGCTTATCCAGTATCCCAAACGGCAGGTTGGCCAACAGGTGTCCCAGGGCAGCAGTTCCCATTTGCCGTTGAAGCTCAATACGGCTGGCGTTATTCCGCCGATCTTTGCCTCTTCGCTTTTGCTGTTGCCGATCACGGTGGCAAATTTCAGCGCGGGGCAGGGGCCGGACTGGCTGATTTACATGACCTCGCTGCTGGGGCAGGGAAAACCGCTGTTCATGGCACTGTTTGCGGTTTTGATCATGTTCTTTGCGTTCTTCTACACGTCGATCATGTTCAATCCGAAAGAAACGGCGGAGAACCTGAAGAAATATGGCGGCTTCGTTCCGGGCATCCGTCCAGGTGAACGCACGGCTGAATACATCGACTATGTATTGACGCGCATTACGGTCGTTGGCGGCATCTATCTGGTGATTGTCTGTCTTCTGCCTGAGTTTCTCATTGCCTATTCCGGCGTGCCTTTCTACTTCGGCGGCACTTCGCTGCTGATCGTTGTGAGTGTCACGATGGATACAGTGGCGCAGCTGCAGGGCCATCTCTATGCCCAGCAATATGAAGGACTGATCAAGAAATCGAAGCTGCGCGGCAACCGGAAATGAACATCATTCTTCTCGGGCCTCCGGGCGCTGGCAAGGGTACACAAGCCAAGCTGCTCGAATTGGGCTGTGGCATGAAGCAGCTTTCAACCGGCGACATGTTGCGGTCCGCGGTAGCTGCGGGAAGTGAAATCGGACTGAAGGCCAAGGCGATCATGGACCGCGGCGACCTGGTGTCCGACGAGGTTATTTTGGCGGTGGTGGCCGACCGGATGAACCAACCTGACATCAAGGCGGGTGTGGTGTTTGACGGGTTTCCCCGGACGCCAGCCCAGGCGGAAGCGCTGGACGGCATGCTGGCCTCACGGGGCCAGAAGCTTGATGCCGTGATTGAAATGAAGGTTGAGGACGAGGAACTGGTGAAACGCATTTCTGGCCGTTTCACCTGCGCCACGTGTGGCAAGGGCTATCACGACAGCTTTGCCAGACCGAAACGGGTCGGAATCTGCGACGTGTGCGGGGGAAGCGAGTTCACCCGCCGTGCCGATGACAATGAAAAGACGGTAAGAGACCGCCTGAATGTATACAACAAGCAAACGGCGCCGCTGGTGAATTACTATACCAAGCGGGGCAATTTGCGCAGTGTGGACGGGATGGCGGACATCAAAGTGGTAACGGCCTCAATCGGCCGCATTCTTGACGGGATTTAGGCCAATTTTGTAGGTCAATCAGGTTGACGCGTAAGCGATTCCAGCCTATTGAACCCCATAATCTTGGTCTGCATAAGAGCTGGCTTGGGGAGGGAAACCTCCCAGAGCGCGGCTTTGCGCTATTGAAGCGTCAGGTTTGACTATAACGGAAATGCGCCCTTGGACTGGTTAAGTCTTTGGAAAGCTTAGGAGAAAAAGAGTGGCCCGTATTGCAGGCGTAAATATACCAACCAACAAGCGGGCCGTTATTGCGCTGCGCTACATTCATGGAATCGGCCCAGTCAATGCGGTCGAAATCATGGACAAGGTCAAAATACCGCACTCCAAGCGGGTGAATGAACTGAGCGATGCCGAAGTTCTGGCAATTCGCGAAGTGATTGACCGTGACTATATGGTGGAAGGTGATCTTCGCCGTGAAGTTTCCATCAATATCAAGCGCTTAACTGATCTTGGCTGTTACCGCGGCACACGTCACCGCAAGGGCCTGCCGGTCCGCGGCCAGCGCACCCACACCAATGCACGCACACGCAAGGGCCCCGCTAAGGCCATCGCCGGCAAAAAGAAATAAGGGCTTAGATCATGGCTAAAGAAGCAGCACGTCCGCGCCGCAAAGAGCGCAAGAACATCTCGTCTGGCGTGGTTCACGTCAATTCATCATTCAACAACACGATGATCACCATTACCGACGTCCAGGGCAATACGATTGTCTGGGCCTCGGCTGGAAAGCTGGGCTTCAAGGGGTCGCGTAAGTCAACTCCTTATGCAGCACAGATGGCTGGCGAGCAGGTTGCGCGCGCCGCCATGGAGCACGGCATGCGGACGGTTGAAGTTGAAGTCACGGGTCCGGGTTCTGGCCGTGAATCAGCTTTGCGCGCCTTGCAGGCTTGTGGCCTGCAGGTGACATCCATTCGCGATGTGACACCCATTCCGCATAATGGCTGCCGCCCACCAAAGCGCCGCCGCGTCTAACAGGTTAGCAATGGGTTCCCTGCAAGGGAGCCCGGTAAAAGAGGCCGAGAACCGGGGAGCATATTATTGCTCATCCGGGAAATCCACGGGATAGCAAAAATGCATGTAAATCAAAAGAACTGGCAGGAACTCATCCGCCCAACCAAGCTCGACATCCAGCCGGGCCGTGAGCGCCGGAAAGTTGCCACCATGGTAGCAGAGCCGCTGGAGCGCGGTTTTGGCACGACGCTTGGCAACGCGCTGCGGCGTATCCTTCTGTCGTCACTCCAGGGTGCGGCGGTTTCCTCAGTACAGATCGATGGCGTGTTGCACGAGTTCTCGTCGATTGCCGGTGTGCGTGAAGACGTGACCGACATCGTTTTGAACATCAAGGAAATTGCCCTGGCCATGCATGCGGAAGGCCCCAAGCGGGTGTCGCTTCGCAAGGAAGGCCCGGGCGTGGTTCGCGCCGGCGACATTCAGCAGACGGCGGACATTCATGTTCTTAATCCCGAGCATGTAATCTGCACACTCGATGAAGGTGCAGAAGTGCGCATGGAGTTCACCGTCAACACCGGCAAGGGCTATGTGTCCTCCGAGCGCAATCGTCCGGAAGATGCACCGATTGGTTTGATCCCGGTTGATTCAATTTACAGCCCCGTGCGGCGCGTGTCCTACAAGATTGAGAATACCCGCGAGGGCCAAATTCTTGACTATGACAAGCTGATCATGACGGTTGAAACCGATGGCTCAATGACGCCGGAAGATGCCGTGGCCTATGCGGCGCGTATTCTGCAAGACCAGCTTACGGTGTTCATCAACTTCGCTGAGCCTTCCAAGGTTGTGCTTGAAGAGGCACGTCCCGAGCTGGAGTTCAATGCAGCGCTTCTCAAGAAGGTCGATGAGCTTGAGCTTTCAGTTCGCTCGGCAAACTGCCTGAAGAACGACAACATTGTTTATATCGGCGACCTGATCCAGAAGTCGGAAGCGGAAATGCTCCGTACACCAAACTTCGGCCGCAAGTCGCTGAACGAGATCAAGGAAGTTCTGGCTCAGATGGGCCTGCATCTCGGCATGGAAGTGCCGAACTGGCCGCCGGAGAACATTGAAGACCTCGCCAAGAAATTTGAAACTCATTACTAATTTAAGATGCGTCTTGCTACGGCGGGGCGGGTTTAAGGAGAACGGTTATGCGTCATGGTTTTAAAGGCCGTCGGTTCAACCGCACGGTGCCCCACCGTTTGGCGATGTTTGCCAACATGTCAGCGGCATTGATCAAGCATGAGCAGATCGTCACCACCTTGCCAAAGGCCAAGGATTTGCGTCCAGTGATCGAAAAGCTGATCACGCTGGCCAAGAAGGGTGGATTGCATGCACGGCGTCAGGCGATGAGCCAGGTGCGTGATGAAACCCAGGTGAAGAAGCTGTTTGACATTCTGGCCACGCGCTTTAAGGACCGACAGGGCGGCTATGCCCGCATCATGAAGGCGGGTTTCCGTTTTGGCGATAATGCGCCGATGGCTGTGATTGAATTTGTGGATCGTGATCCGGCCGAAAAAGGCAAGGATTCAGGCCCGACGATGAAGTCGGGTGAGGAGTCCAAGGAAGCTGTAGCGGCTTAAGCTGATCGGCAAAAATTGATTTTGAAGGGCAGGGGAAATCCTGCCCTTATTGTTTTATCCGGCGCTGATCCAGCGCCACGCTTGCAAGGCCGCTGACGAGGATGAGCAGCATTCCCAGAATTGAGAGCGCGTTTGGAATATCACCGAATACAATGAGGCCGGAAAGCACGGCCCACAGGGTGAAGGTGTAGTAGAAGGGGGCGACCGCTGCTGCCTTGGCAAAGCGGAAGGCCAGAAACACAAAGGTGTGGCCGCCCACCAGAAACAATCCCGCTGCCAGCATCATGAGGATGTTACCTTTGTCAGGAGGAACCCAGGTTTCAAAGATTGCGGTGATAAGCCCTGCTGTTGCCATGACGGCAATAATGGTTGCCAAAGCAACCACGAGCCCTGGAATGCTATGAGGCACCTTTCTGCCAACGAGATCACGCGAGGCCGAACCAATGGCGGTGAGAAATCCAAAGACCGCATAGGGCGAGGCTGTTGCACTCCCCGGTTGGGCAATCAGGAGCGCGCCGGTGATTGCAAGAGCAATCAGCACCATGCGCACGCCACCAATTCTTTCACCCCAAATCAGTGAAACGCCAACCACGACAAGCAGGGGCGCAATCTGGAAAATCGCCGTGATATCACCAATGGGCATATGTTTGAGCGCTAGAATAAAACTGGTGACAGCAAGAATTTCGCAGGAGGCGCGCAGAAGTACCCAGGGATTGAGGGCGCGGAGTATGTCACGGCCATAACCCAATATGTAAACGAGGGGCAGGCACCAGAGGCTGGCGGCAAGTCCCCGCATGAAAAGCACCTGCAGGGGCGGGGTATCGGCCAGCACAAGTTTCATGAAACTGTCATTGGTCACAAAGGTGCCACTGGCCAGAACCATGCAGGCGATGCCGCGCAAATTGGGTGAGAGATGCATGGCCCGTGCTTAAGGCAGGGTTCGTCGAACGACAAGTCGAAGGGCTGCATGGCTGGGGTGAATTGTCTCCTCCCGTTTCAGGGGCTTAAGGCGTTCGCGCCGCAGTCACGGTGAGTTGCTGAAAGTGTTACTACTCCGGCTTTTGGGCGATGTAGAGAAACCTCGACAATTTGCTGCTCGCTGCAAGCTCTGCCGTTGTTTGGAGAAAGCGTTGGCGTTTGGCAAACCAATCCGCGCCTTCCTCATCCTGCAAGGCCCGCGACCTTGCCTTACGTGCGGCGTGGAGCTTGAAGGCGATATCGGCTATGGCCTTGGTCGTATCCTCAGTTTTTTGCAGATGGAAACCTGCGGATGCAATTGCCTTTTCATTGACGCCCGGTGACACAAATACAAAGTCACCTTGCGATGCGCGGATATCCAACTCCTGTTTGGATACGGCACCAGTGAGAATTGCAGCATCTGTAACAAGAAGGCAGCCACCGGGGCGGAGGATGCGGAACCAGTCCCTGAGCGCCTCAAATCGATTCTCAAGATGATTTATTGCGTCAACACAGGTTACTGCATCGAATGCGGCATCATTGAATGGCAATCGCTGACTGCAATCGGCGACGCGGAAATCGGCGGTTTCGCTCAAACCTAGCTCGGTGGAGAGATTTTTTGCCTGCGCAATTCCAGCGGCTTCAATGTCAATCCCGGTGAGCTTGCATCCGGTGCGTGCGGCAAGGGCGAGTGCCGGGCCGCCTGAGCCGCAGGCGATGTCAAGGAGATGGGTGTTGGGTTTTTGGCTAATGAGGACTGCGATTTCATTCTGTTCGTCGAGGGTCCGCCAGCCTTGCTGGCCAAGGTCCTCGCCATAGGCTTCGCGCCTGATCTCGGCCGCGAGTTTGCTGCCAAACCTGGCATATTGCGCGCTATAGAATTCGTAGCGGTCACTTTCCTGATTTGTCACTGAAGGTCTCCCACATTTAAAGGGCAAAAGCCCGATCCACGGCCACGATGGCGTTGCCGCCGTAGCCGTTGAAATTCGTCATGGTGGCGAGGCCGTAGGCGCCCAGTGAACCGAATTCGATATAGTCATCCTCGCGCAATTCAGCGAGGATATCGAGCCTATGGGGCAGTACATCAAGGGGGTCGCAGGTAGGGCCAAAGACCTTGAATGACTTGGCGTCTCCTTCAATTACTTTGCCGTCCCGGATTACGCGAAACGGCGGTTCCAGATCGGGCACTTGCATATATTCCATGAGACCGCCGTACACGCCGTCATTGATGAAGATGTCATCGCCATCGGTGCAGACGAGTTTAACGCGGGTGAGCAGTGACATGCAGGTTGCCACCAGCCCGCGTCCGGGTTCGCACTCCAGGGCCGGCCGGTTCTCCTTTCCAAAAGCTCTGAGTACGGCTTTCTCAATGGCCTTGAAAAACACTTGCGGTTCGGGTGCCGTGCTGAACACATAATTGGCGGGAAAGCCCCCGCCGACATTGAGTTTGGAAATTGTCACGTTTGCCGTTTTGGCAATGCGCGCGGCGGCTTCGATGTGACGGACATAATTTTGTGGTTCCGTGCATTGGGAGCCGGGATGAAAGGTGAGGAGCGGTGTGTAGCCCAGAGCCACAACCTGTTTCAGCAGCTCCACGCAGATATAATCGGGGGCGCCAAACTTGGTCGAAAAATCATGGGCCGATGAGGCGCGCTCACGCGGCAGCACGAAGCGGACAGCAATTTCAATATTTTTTGAAGGACCCACGATATCGGCAATTTTTGCCAGCTCCTCGCGGCAGTCCACGACATAGCGCAAGCATTTGTAGGTCTTGTAGGCGTCAGAAATCTCACGGCGCGACTTGACCGGATTGTGGTAATGAAAGCGGGCCTTCGGAACAATTTTACTGACCATAGTCATTTCATGGACCGAGGCTACGTCCCAGGCCTTGACGCCGGCCTCGGCCAGTACCTTGATCACCAGCGATGACGAGTTGGCTTTTACGGCGAAAGTGACTTCGCCGGGGAAACCATCCAGAAAAACCAGAGCGCGTTCGCGCAACTGCGTTGCGCTGAAGCAGAACAATGGCGCGTCGGGCAGCAAGGCCAGTGAGGCTGCGGCGGCGGATTCAAAGGTCAGATTTGTCGTCGTGTTAAGCATGTTGGGGCGCTTTGCAAAAGAGGTGTGTTTTGCCGATTCGTGTTATAATCTTGTGACGGCCATCATATCGCCAAAGCGGGCGACTTGATAGGATGCGTCTGGTGAATTTGGAGCCGAAATGCGTCTGTTAATTGCTTTGGTTTTAACGTGTTTTGCCGTGCTTGGAACGTCAGCATTGGGGGCAACGACGGTTCCCAATTCCCAGGCCCAGGTGCAGCTTTCCTTTGCGCCGGTGGTGAAGGCGACCGCTCCAGCCGTTGTGAATGTGTATTCAAAGTCGCTGGCGACCCAGGACACCCAGCTCGGGCTGTTCAACGATCCGTTTTTCCGTCAGTTCTTTGGTGACCGCGGCAATTTCAGGCGGCCGCGGAAACAGGCGGAAAATTCGCTCGGCTCCGGTGTGATCGTTGACTCGTCCGGGTTGATTGTGACCAACAATCATGTGATCCGCGGGGGCACGGACATCCGTGTGGTTCTGGCGGACAAGCGCGAGTTTGCGGCGAAGCTGCTGCTGGCCGACGAGCGCAGCGACCTTGCCATTCTCAAGATTGATGTGGGCGAGGAGGAACTGGCTGCTCTGCCTTTCGGCGATTCTGACAACCTGGAAGTGGGCGATCTGGTGCTGGCGATCGGCAATCCTTTCGGCGTTGGGCAAACGGTGACGAGCGGTATCGTTTCGGCGCTGGCGCGGACGCAAGTGGGCATCAGTGATTATCAGTTTTTCATCCAGACTGATGCGGCGATCAATCCCGGAAACTCCGGCGGGGCCTTGGTGAACATGGCGGGTGAGCTTGTAGGCATCAATACGGCGATTTTTTCGCGCTCGGGCGGATCCATCGGCATTGGATTTTCCATTCCCTCCAACATGGTGAAAACCGTGGTGCAGTCGGCGGAAAGCGGCACGAAGATTCAACGGCCATGGAGTGGCGCGAATTTGCAGGACGTGACCGCTGATATTGCTGAATCGCTCGGCTTTGCGCGACCGGAAGGGGCCCTTGTGGCAAGCCTGCACCCAGAGAGCCCGCTCGTGGCCGCCGGACTAAAGCAGGGGGATGTCATTCTGGCACTTGATGGGCACCCCGTTGAAAACGCCAAAGAGTTCAACTACCGGGTGGCGACGTCGAAGATTGGGCAGGAGTCCATTATTGAGTTTCAGCGGGGCGGCAAGGCACGCGAGGCCAGTGTCACGCTTGTGGCGGCACCTGAGACAACCGAGCGCTCCGAAACACTGATGGAAGGCAACAGCCCGCTGCAAGGCATGGTGGTGGCTAATCTTTCGCCGGCTGTGGCGGAGGAGCTTGGCGTGCCGTCGAGTCTCAGTGGTGTGATTGCACTTGAGATCAAGCCAGGTCTAGCGAAACGGTTTTTCCGCAAGGGGGATATTCTGCTCGAGGTCAACGGGGTTTCCATTGCGAACGTTGATGATTTGCAGAGGGCTGTTGCTGGAGACGAAAATTATTGGGAAATCCAGGTCAATCGCGGCGGGCGCAAGTTGCAAATGACGCTTCGCTGATGAGCACACTTTTCGAGGCCGCTGGTTTTGGCAAGGAAGCACCACGGCCACTGGCGGACCGGCTGCGGCCACAAAAACTGAACGATGTTGTGGGCCAGGAGCATCTTACGGGGGATGACGGGATTTTGAGCCGCATGCTGGCCGCAGGGCGCATTCCTTCGATCATCCTGTGGGGACCGCCGGGCACGGGCAAAACAACGATTGCGCGACTTTTGGCGGGCGAGACGGGGCTTGCCTTCGAGCAGATGTCAGCAATTTTTTCAGGCGTTGCGGATTTGAAGAAGGCCTTTGAACAGGCCCGCATCCGGCGCGAGCAGGGACGGGGGACACTGTTGTTCGTTGATGAAATCCACCGCTTCAACAAATCGCAGCAGGATTCGTTTTTGCCCTATGTGGAGGATGGCACGATTACGCTTGTGGGGGCTACCACTGAAAATCCTTCCTTTGAACTGAATGGCGCGCTGCTTTCACGGGCGCAGGTTCTGGTACTGAACCGGCTTGATGCTGAGGCTATGACGGCACTTGTGACCCGCGCTGAAATGTTTGAGAAGCGTGCGCTGCCAGTTGATGTCCAGGCTTTAGCCGCATTGATTGCCATGGCCGATGGGGATGGGCGCTACATCCTCAATCTGGTCGAGGAAATTTTCTCCAGCGTTCCCGAAGGCGCACTGCCGCTCACTTCCGAGGCCCTGGCCAAGACCGTGCAAAAGCGCATGCCGCTGTATGACAAGGCGGCGGATGGCCATTACAATCTGATCTCGGCGTTGCATAAATCGGTGCGCGGCTCCGATCCCGATGCGGCGCTTTATTATCTGGCGCGCATGCTGACGGCGGGCGAAGATCCTTTATTTCTGGCAAGGCGCCTGGTGCGCATGGCGATTGAAGATGTGGGGCTGGCCGATCCGGACGCGTTGCATCAAGCTTTGGCTGCCAAGGACACGTATGATTTTCTGGGAAGCGCGGAAGGGGAATTGGCACTGGCGCAGGCCACGATCTATATTGCGACCGCACCGAAATCCAATGCATCCTATACCGCTTTTGGGGCGGCGATGAGGCGGGCCAAGGAAACGGGTTCGCTGGCGCCGCCAAAGATCATTTTGAATGCGCCGACGAAGATGATGAAAGAGCAGGAATATGGCGCGGGCTATCGCTACGACCATGATGAACCGGAGGCTTTTTCCGGGCAGAATTA
>CAZAMS010000032.1:0-8369 GCA_964486305.1 uncultured Aestuariivirga sp. | reverse complement strand
TCAAAAAGAGCCTGGCCATGGGTTATGTGCCCGTGAGCTGCGCCGAAGACGGAACGGCGCTGGAAATCGAGCTTCTGGGCGAGTTCTACAAGGCCCGCGTGGTGGCCAGGCCGGTTTATGACCCAGATGGCCAGCGCATGAGGGTCTAACGGAAGCGTCACTTGACCGTGACCTTCCGAAAGCCCAAATTTAGGCCATGAACCCTGTTTCCCTCATTGATCCTTTCGGCAGGCATGTCAACTATTTGCGCGTGTCGGTGACGGACCGTTGCGACTTCCGCTGTGTCTATTGCATGGCGGAGGACATGACGTTTTTGCCCAAGCGCGACCTGCTTTCGCTGGAAGAGCTCGACCGGATGTGCACCGCCTTCATTGAAAAGGGCGTGCGCAAAATCAGGCTGACGGGCGGTGAACCCCTGGTGCGCAAGGGCATCATGACGCTGGTTGAAAGCCTGGGGCGGCATCTGCGCTCCGGTGCCTTGGAAGAACTGACGCTCACCACCAATGGCAGCCAGCTGGCGAAGTACGCCAGTGAACTGGTGGCCCATGGGGTGCGCCGCATCAATGTCTCGGTCGATACGCTCGATCACCCCAAGTTCAAGCAGATCACCCGCTGGGGCGATCTCGCCAAGGTCAAGGAAGGCATTCGTGCCGCGCAGGCTGCTGGCCTCGCCATCAAGATCAATGCTGTTGCCCTCAAAGGTGTGAACGAGCAGGAAATTCCGGAGATGATCCGCTGGTGCCACGGAGAAGGCATGGATCTGACGCTGATTGAAACCATGCCGCTTGGCGATATTGATGGTGATCGCACGGACCAGTATCTGCCGCTCTCGGTGGTGCGCGCCCAATTGATGGATCAGTTCACGCTGGAAGACATTCCTTACAAGACGGGTGGCCCAGCGCGTTATGTCAAAATTAAAGAGACAGGCGGACGTCTGGGCTTCATCACGCCGCTCACCCATAATTTCTGTGAAAGCTGCAACCGCGTGCGGCTCACTTGCACCGGCACGCTCTACATGTGCCTGGGTCAGGAAGATGCCGCAGACCTGCGCGCGCCGCTTCGCGCTTCGGAAGGCAATGACCTCTTAAATGCCGCCATCGATGAAGCCATCACGCGCAAGCCCAAGGGCCAGGACTTCATCATCGACCGCCGCCACAACAAGCCCGCCGTCTCGCGCCACATGAGCGTCACGGGTGGGTGACCACCCCACTCCCCAACATCAAACGCTTCGCGCCGGTTTCTATATGGTCATCACGACGGCCTGCTTTGTGGGCGGCGACACGTGCATAAAGCTGATTGGCACCACCCTGCCCCTTGGTGAAATCATCTGCCTCGTCGGGTTGTTGTCGACAGCTTTCCTCTTCATCATTTGTGCCCAACAGGGCGTTTTAGAAAGTGTGCCAATGATTTTCACGCGCACTGTTTTGTTGCGCTCCCTGTTCGATGTGCTGGGATCATTCATGTTTGTCTCAGCTCTCATGCATATGCCGCTTGCCAATCTCTCGGCTGTCATGCAAAGCGTTCCTCTGGTCGTTGTCGTTGTTGCCGTCATTTTTCTAGGGGAAAAAGCTGGGGCTGCGCGCGTTGCGGCCGTCATTGCGGGATTTGTGGGGGTTCTCCTTATTGTGAAACCCTCCCCCCAAACCATCACAGTCTACGAATTTCTAGCAGTTGGCGCGGTGGTCGTCGTGGCGCTGCGCGATCTCGTCACCAAGCGCATCCCCGCGCACGTTCCCCTCCTCATCATAGCTCTTGCAAATGCGGTTTTTGTTTCCCTCAGCGGCTTCGGCTTTGGTCTGGTGCAAGGCTTTCAAGGTGTCGAGGTCTGGCAGTTGACGTCGCTGGTGGGGGCTGGCTTGTTTGTGACGTGCGGCTACTTTTTTATCGTGGCTACGGTGCGTTTGGGTGATCTTTCGGCCACGGCCCCGTTTCGCTATGCCGAGGTGGTATTTGCAATCATTGCCGGGATTCTGGTTTTCAATGAGTTCCCTGACCTGCTTTCCTACATCGGCATGGCGCTTGTGATTGCAGCGGGGCTCTATGCCGCGCACAGTGAAGCCGCCCAAAACCGCGATGCAAAAGCTGAGTTGATGCCGCCGGCATTTTAAGGAAAACATGCGCTAATGCCTTCCTCTCCCCAGAACAACGCGCTGCGCGCCGGTCTTTACATGGTCATCGCCATGGCATGTTTTATCCTCAATGACACTTGCATCAAAGCCATCGGCACTTCGCTGCCGCTTGGCGAGATCATCAGCATTCGCGGGCTTCTTTCGGTACTGGTGATTGCCGTTATATGCGTCCAGCAGGGCGTTCTTGGCAGTGTGCCTTCATTGTTCTCCGCAAATGTAATGGCGCGATCGCTCCTTGATGTGGCAGGAACTTTCATGTTCCTCACGGCTCTCATGCATATGCCAATCGCAAATCTCACGGCCATTTTGCAGAGCGTGCCGCTGGCGGTGGTTTTGGTATCGGTGATCTTTCTCAAGGAGAAAGTGGGACTGCGGCGCACTGCGGCCATTCTTGCGGGGTTTATCGGCGTGTTGCTGATCGTGCGGCCTTCGCCTTCCACTTTCACGATCTATGAAGTCCTGGCGTTGGGCATCGTCTTCATACTGGCCTTCCGCGATCTGATCACCAAGCGCATTCCGGCCCACATCCCCACCTTCATCATAGCGCTGGCCAATGCCTGCTTCGTTGCCCTCGGTGGCATCGTCTTCGGGCTTTACCAGGGGTTTCAAAATGTTGAACTCTGGCAATTCGGCCTGCTTTGTGCGGCGGCCATTCTGCTGGCCACTGGCTATATGTTCATGGTGGCAACACTCCGTCTGGGCGATCTCTCGGCCACTGCGCCATTCCGCTATTCCAACGTGCTCTTTGCCATCATTCTTGGCATGGTTGTTTTCCGTGAGTATCCCGATGCTGTTTCCTATGCCGGCATGGCGCTTATCATTGCCGCGGGCATTTATGCGGCCCACCGGGAAGCCATTCTCGGCCGAAAAGTTAATGAACCGCTCTGACGGGGCCTGCGTAGAAGACAGAAGAAAGATGAACCAATAAGGAATTTTCTCGTGCGCGCCAAATTGCTCAGTCTTGCCACCGCGGTACCCGAGCATGAGCTCCGGACCGAAGACGTCATGATCGAAGCTGCCAAGATCTTCGGTGGCCGCCAGGCGGACTTTGACCGGATGATGCCGGTCTATGCCAATACGGGCATCAACATGCGTTATTCGGCATGTTCCTATGACTGGTTTCGTGAGGAGCAGGGCTGGCCGGAGCGCTCGGAAGCATTTGTCACGGGAGCATCGCATATTTTTGGCGTGGTAGCGGCCCGCGCCCTTGAACAGGCGGGATTGGCAGCCGACCAGATCGATACGATTGTAATGATCTCGTCAACGGGCATTGCCACACCCACAATCGAAGCACGGGTGATGAATGAGTTGGGCTTTCGCGATGATGTGAACCGTGTGCCGGTTTTTGGCTTGGGCTGCGCAGGCGGCGTGGCCGGCCTCTCCCTTGCGGCGCGATTGGCGGCAGCCCAGCCCGACACAAATGTTCTGGTCGCGGTTATTGAGCTTTGCTCGCTCACCTTCCGCCGGGATGAAATGACCAAATCCAACATCATTGCCACGGCCCTGTTCGGTGATGGTGCGGCGGCGGCCGTGCTTTCAACCCATGGGAAAAACGTCCATGGCGAAATCGAATTCATGGGCGAGCACACCTGGCCCGAAACAATTGATGTGATGGGCTGGCGCATGGACAATATTGGCTTCAGCGCCATCTTTTCGCGCAGCATTCCGGACCTGGCACTGCGCGATCTGCGCCCCGCGGCGGACCAGTTCCTGCGGGGGCACAATCTGAACTTCAGCCACATCGGGGCTTATTCTTTCCATCCCGGCGGGACCAAGGTCATTGCGGCTATAGAAACAGCCTTTGATCTCGAAACTGGCAGACTGGCTGACGAGCGCAAGATTCTGGCGGGCTATGGCAATATGTCAGCGCCCACCGTTCTGTTCGTGCTGAATGAGGGCCTGAAACAAAATTTTACTGGACGCCGCTTTGTCTCGGCGCTGGGACCGGGCTTTACAGCAGGCTTCCTCACCATGCTACAATAGCCCGATGTGGATAAATTTCACCATCCTCACGCTTGTCACCCTGCAGCGCCTCGTGGAACTTTACATCGCGCGGCGCAATACCAAGCGCCTGCTTGCAAATGGCGGAATTGAAGTCAGCTCCGGCCATTATCCGCTGATCGTCTTATTCCATGCTATCTGGCTTGGCGGTCTTTGGTACATGGTGTGGGGTGAAGTAGTGAGCTGGCCCTGGGCCATTGCCTATCTTGTCCTGCAGGCCGCGCGGGGCTGGATCATTGCGGCACTTGGCAGCCGCTGGACTACGCGCATCATTATTGTCCCCGGAGAGACCTTGAGCCACGCAGGCCCTTACAAATATTTCCGCCACCCTAATTACATGATCGTGGCCGCTGAAATTTTCATACTGCCTCTGGTCTTTCACATGTGGTGGTTCGCCATTATTTTTGGCTGCCTCAATCTGGGCCTGCTCTTCTGGCGGATCAGGGAAGAGGAACAGGCCCTGAAGCCGCTCCGCGAGGAAACTCAGTTGCCGGTTGAACCTTCAGCGTGAGCATGGTCGCCTGCGGCCACATCGCCCACATGGGCGATCACGTCAACTGGGCCTGCCTGCTCAAACTTCAATTCAAGCTTGATCGTGTCACCTTTTTTCAGGGGAGCCTTCAATCCGGTCAGCATGACATGAAGGCCGCCCGGCTTGAGCTCTACCGTGCCACCAGCGGGAATTTCCAGGGCCTCAACGGGCTTCATCGTTGCAACCCCGTCTTTCTCGACATTTTCGTGAATCTGTGCTGCTTCCGACGCGGCGGTGGTAACGGACAAAAGGCGGTCGGCCTTCGGACTGTTGTTGGTGAGGGTCATGTAGACGGTGCCAGCCTTGGCCGTGGGAACGGCGGAAGCCCGCGCAAAGGCTTCCTTCACCATTACGTCACTGGCCAAAACACGGGGCGTCAGTGCTAGGATGGCGCCAATGGTGAGGGCAATGGCCGCAATGAGTTCCAAAGCGAGTTTACGCATGGGCCGCAGATTGCCGCAGATTCGGGCGCGATTGTGTCATTTCGCGCGCGGCATGGGGTCGCGTATTTTCTGCGTATTGGTAGTACTGGCCGCTCCATCCCATGCTCAGACCAAAACACCCGTCGTCATTGAGCTGGTGCTGGCGCTGGACAGTTCGGCCAGTGTCGATGTGAAGGAATTCGAATTGCAGAATGAGGGTATCGCATGGGCTTTCAGGGATTCCGATGTCTTGCAGGCAGTAAACAATTTGCGGCCCTTTGGGGCTGCGATTGCGGTCGTGCAGTGGGGTGGGCCAGGCGAAACACAGGTGGTAATGCCCTTCACCCATATCGAGAATGCACGGGACGCGAAAGCTTTTGGATTCCGCGTGAGTCTAATCCGCCGCTGGATGCGGGCGAGTTCCACATCCATTGCCACCGGCATCGATGACTCCGTGGCACTCATCAATACAAACGAATTTGAGGGCCAGCGCAAAGTAATCGATGTCTCAGGTGATGGTCCGAACAACAGCGGCGTTGATCTGGAAGCCGCCCGCCTTGCCGCACGCGCTTCCGGTATTACCATCAATGGCCTTTCCATCGAAGCGGAAGACCATGACCTGCAGGACTATTATCTCAACAACGTCATCATCGGGGCTGATTCATTCGTTGAGCCAGCCGATGGCTTTGAAGATTTCGCCCGAGCCATGAAGGAAAAACTGCTGCGGGAGTTAAGGCCGCTGGGGTCGTGATATTTGTTTTTTCTGTCATTCCGGCGAAAGCCGGGACCCAGACTTGCACCGGATAAAATGCATTAGTTCTTGCACGTGTATCAACCCAAGGACTGGGTCCCGGCTTTCGCCGGGATGACAGAATAGTGGCTGGTTTATCTATAACTCCTCCATCAGCCTCTTCGCCGCGGCGCGCAGTTCCTTGTCGGTGAATCCGGCGAAGCTCAAAAGCAATCCCTGCTCTCTATTTCGTCCTACGTAGTGGCTGGAGAGGGATTGCGCTTCAAGGCCGGCGCTCGCAAGCTTCGCCACAACTCCTTCATCATTCTCAGCTGGTTTCAAACGTAACAGAAGCATGAGGCCCGAAGGCGAGGCGTCAATAGTGAAGCGCGGGCTTCCCTCAAGGGCCTCGATCAGGGCTTCGCGCCGTGCCGCATAAATTCTTCGCATGCGGCGGATGTGGATGGCGAAAGTTCCCGAGGTCATGAACTCACATAACGCGGGCTGGGCCATCAGGGACGGCGGTGCGCCATGGGCCAATCTCTCGGCGCGAAAACGCTCGCCCAGGGATTTGGGAACGACGATGTAGCCCAGCCGCAGAAGCGGTGAAAAAACTTTGGAGAAGCTGCCGGAGTAAATTACCCGGGCTTTGCGATCGAGGCTCATTAACGCGGGCAAAGGCCTCCCTACATAGCGGTACTCGCTGTCGTAATCATCTTCGATGATGGTGGCTTTTGCCTCGTCAGCCCAATCCAGCAGTTCCAATCGCCGCGATAGAGGCATGGTCACGCCAGTCGGATATTGTCTCGCAGGAGTTACGAAGGCGCCGCGCGCCTGCCCTGCCCGTTCGCGGCCCTTCACCACCATGATGCCTTCGCGGTCGACGGGCACGGCCACGGTTTTGACTCCACCCAGGGAGAACACGCGCCGCGCCGTGGGGTAGCCCGGTTCTTCCATCCAGATCCTGTCGCCCGCCTTGAAGATGGAACGGTTGATGAGATCGAAGGCATCCATGCCGCCCGCCGTCATGATCACTTCCGAAGCCTCGCAGGAAATGCCGCGCCATTCATAGAGGTGGTGGGCGATGGCTTCGCGCAGCGGCAGCCAACCAAAGGCGTCATTGTGTTCCAGCATGGCGATGGGCGGATTGCGCCAGAAGCGGCCGAGTAGCCTCCCCCATTCATCGTGGGGAAAATGCTCCCAATCGACGAGGCCGGAGCGGAAGGGTTTGGCGGGTTCACGGCCCTTCTCGCGGGATGGTTTGCTGGTGCTCAAACGCGCCGGGGTCGAGTTCAAAAGCGCTTCCGGCAATTCGGCGGCAACCCGCGTGCCGGAGCCTTTGCGGGTTTCGATATAGCCCTCGCTCAGGAGCTGCTCATAGGCCTCAACCACGGTGGCGCGCGCCACCTTCAGGTCCTCCGCCATGCTGCGTGTTGAGGGAAGTTTTGCCTGTGGACGCAGGCGTCCGCTCAGCACAAACTCCCGGATCTGCCGGGCAATTTGCGATTGAATGGCTTCATGGTCGGCCCGGTCGATGCCGATCTCGCTGGTTGAGGGCGCTAAAAGTGGTCTGTTCATTGGTGCCAATCTTGGTTCTTTCAAGCAGACCATATAGAAAGCATAGAAGTCACGCAATCCAGAGGATCCCGTGATGACAGAAGCCCCCAGCGAAAGAACCCGCGTGAAGCGCCTGAACAAGCGGGCGAAGTATGATGCGGAAACCGTGCATGGCATATTGGACGCCAGCCCGGTGTGCCATGTGGGCTACATGTTCAAGGGCACGCCTTACGTGACGCCCACCATGCAATGGCGCGAAGGCGATCATATTTACTGGCACGGCTCGTCGGCCAGCCGCATGCTCGAAACCTGCATCGAGGCGGATGTCTGCGTCACGGTGACGATGATTGACGGCATGGTGATGGCGCGCGCCGCCTTCCATCACTCATGCAACTATCGCTCGGTGATGGTGATGGGCAAGGCCCACATCATCAGGGATCCTGCCGAGAAGGAACAGCGCCTGAAAACATTTGTGGAGAAGCTCTTTCCCGGACGTTGGGACATTTTGCGGCCGGTGACCTCACAGGAATTGAAAGCCACAACCATGCTCGGCCTGTCGCTGGATGAGGCCTCAGCCAAGGTGCGCAATGGCCCGCCGGGCGATGATGAAGAAGATTACGCCCTGCCGATCTGGGCCGGGCTTATTCCGATGCGTACCGAAATTTTATCGCCGACTGCCGACGCGAGAAACCTGCCGGGACTTGTGCCGCCCGACCATGTGACGGGATTCAAGATGGGGTAGGACTTCCCTTCCACCACCAATTGAGAAAATATGTCAGCTAAAGGACCAACAGCAGACGTTGAGTAATAACCACTGCTCTTCTCATTTTGACCCATACCGGACATCGGGCGGCTTTTGGGCTATGGTTTCAAATCAACGGCTCGCGGAGCTTTGAGGAGTGTAACAATGCCTTGGAATATCGAACGGAAACATGACCACGTCGCGGTCGTGACCATGAATACGAACAAGGTCAATGCGCAAAACCCCACGTTCTTTG
>CAZAMS010000031.1:0-4979 GCA_964486305.1 uncultured Aestuariivirga sp. | reverse complement strand
AATCGTTCCTATGATACCGATGATGGCGCAATTCCCGCCGCGCTTCGCCGTTTTATCCGCCATCGCCTCTTTGAGTTTTCAGGGATCGTGTTGTTTGTTGTTCTCGCAGCCATGGGCGTTGCCCTGGCGACATGGTCCGTTGATGATCCTTCGTTCAATCACGCAACCGATCAGGTCGCAAAAAACTACCTGGGCTACCCCGGTGCTGCCATTGCCGATGAGCTGATGCAGCTGATGGGCTTGGGCGTCTTGCCGCTGATTGGCATTCCCATGGCATGGGTTGTAAACTTTCTGAGCCACGAACGGCCAGAGCGCCCGATCATGGCAATCCTTGCGTGGTTTGCCGCGGCATTTCTCAGCTGTGGCGCCTTTGCCACCATACCGGCACCATCGACGTGGTCACTGGCCGCGGGACTTGGAGGCAATTCCGGCGACATCATAAGCGGGGGCATTCTTTCACTTCTCGCGTTGGGCCTCAAAGGCGCGTTCGCACAGGTCTTCACCGGATTTTTGTGCGCAGGTGGTGCCATATGGGCAGGCTTACGCGCCACCGGCCTTACCAAATTAGAAACAACCGGCGCTCTTGGAAATCTCGGCCGTGCAACCGGTGTTTTCCTAATTCAGCTGTTCCGCCTTCTCCGGGGCAGTTTTATGCGTTGGCGCGCCTACAGGGCCCAGGAAAAGTCTGCCCGCGCTCTTCGCGCTGCAGAAGCAAATTCTTCGCGCGACATTATTTCAAGACTGGCGCCGGCCCGAAAGCAGATGCGCGGCGATCAGCGTATAGAACCAGTCTTGTCGCGCGATAGCCTGCCAGGTCAAATGAATGAGAGGGAAGAAGAAGAAAACGATGAGGAGGAGTTTGCCGACGGAGAACTTGACGCGGAAGAAGAAACCCGTGCTCCCCGCGTAACCCGCGAAGCAAAGGAAATCAAGCTCGGCAAGAAGATCAGGAAGGACTCCCAGCTCAATCTGCGCTTTACGAAGACGACCGAATTTGAATTTCCGCCACTCACCCTGCTGGCCGAACCCAAGCGTAGCACCAAGCAGTCGATTGATCTTTCCGACGAGGTTCTTGAGCAAAACGCCCGCATGCTCGAAGGCGTGTTGGAGGATTTTGGCGTACGGGGCCAGATCATCAATGTGAAGCCGGGACCAGTTGTCACGCTTTACGAGTTGGAGCCCGCCCCCGGCATCAAGTCTTCGCGCGTGATCAGCCTTGCCGATGATATCGCCCGCTCGATGAGCGCCGTGTCAGCCCGTGTTGCGGTTGTGCAGGGACGCAACGTGATCGGCATTGAACTTCCAAACAGCAAACGCGAGACAGTCTACCTCCGGGAAATGCTGGCTTCCGAGGCCTTCGAAAAGACCGGGCAGAACCTGGCCTTCGCCCTTGGCAAAAATATTGGCGGCGAACCGATCTTCGCCGATCTCGCCCGCATGCCGCATCTCCTGATTGCCGGTACAACAGGCTCTGGTAAGTCTGTTGGCATCAACACCATGATCCTGTCCTTGCTCTACAGGCTTTCGCCCGAACGCTGCCGACTGATCATGATTGATCCCAAAATGCTGGAACTTTCGGTTTACGAAGGCATTCCCCATCTGCTGTCGCCCGTCGTGACTGATCCCCGCAAGGCCGTTGTCGCCCTGAAATGGGCAGTGCGCGAAATGGAGGACCGTTACCGCAAGATGTCAAAGCTTGGAGTGCGCAACATTGATGGCTACAACGCCCGGCTGAAGCAGTCTTTGGCCAAGGGCGAGCAGATGTCGCGCACCGTTCAGACTGGTTTCAATGCCCAGTCTGGCGAACCAGTCTTTGAACGGGAGCAAATGGACATGACGGCCATGCCCTATATCGTCGTCATCATCGACGAAATGGCAGACCTGATGATCGTGGCCGGCAAAGACATTGAAAGTACGGTTCAGCGACTGGCTCAAATGGCACGCGCCGCAGGCATCCACGTGGTCATGGCCACCCAGAGACCTTCGGTTGACGTCATCACGGGAACAATCAAGGCTAATTTCCCCACCCGCATTTCATTTCAGGTTACCTCAAAAATTGACAGCCGCACCATCCTGGGCGAGCAGGGCGCCGAACAGCTTTTGGGCCAGGGTGACATGCTTTACATGGCAGGTGGCGGGCGCATTTCCCGCCTGCATGGGCCGTTTGTGGCCGATGATGAAGTTGAGAAAATTGTTCGCTTCCTGAAAGCGCAAGGTACGCCGGAATATGTTGATGCGGTCACCGAAGAGGTCGAGGATGAGACCTACGGTGACCCCGGTGCCATGGCAGGCGCTGAGGGCGGCGCGTCGGGTGATGATCTCTATGATCAGGCCGTGGCCGTTGTGCTGCGCGACAAGAAGGTTTCTACCAGCTATGTGCAGAGACGCTTGCAAGTGGGCTATAACAAGGCCGCAAGCCTGATTGAGCGCATGGAAAAAGAAGGGCTTATTTCATCAGCAAATGGCACCGGAAAACGGGAAATTCTGGTTCCAGGAGACAGCGCTAGAGTGTAGGAAATTGCCTCAAAATGGTCGGTTTTTCAGTGCAAATGAAGTATATATGAACGAATTGGAACACAGAATGATACGATCTCTCAAAATTACTCTGCAGGCTCTCTCGGTTCTTTTTGCTTTTGCTTTGGGAATGAGCAATTTCGCTACTGCAGCGAAATCTATTTCACTCAGTCCGGAACAGACAAAATCAATCAACAAGATTTCTGCCTATATGAACAGTTTCATAACCCTGCAGGGCGAATTTACTCAAATAAGCCCTAAGGGAAACGTCTCAAAAGGCGTGATGTTTATCAGCAAGCCCGGCAAGCTGCGCTTTGAATATTCTCCTCCCAATCCCTTTCTTCTCGTCTCCGACGGCAAGTGGGTGACGCTCAAAAATCGCGCCAAGGAAAAAGGCGACCAATTTCCACTCTCAGCGACGCCTTTGCGATTGGTCGTTTCGCCAAAGATTGATCTCTTGCGGGAAGCAAATATCCTGGGATTTGAGCAGGCCGATGGCATTACCTCTGTGATTCTCGAGGACCGTGAAGGAACGATAGGAGGTCAGCTCGTTTTGATCTTCGACGAAAACCAAAACCAGCTGCAGCAGTGGATTATCATAGACGGTAAAGGCCGCCGCACCACGGTGTCGCTTGCCAATCTCGAATCAGGCATGAAGATTGACCCTAGGCTTTTTGTCGTCAAAATCGATCGTGAGCAAAAAGATAATAAATAGTGCTACTTGCTTTTTTGCTCGAACCTATGCTCATGCTTGCGGCATGATACTCAAGATAGCGACATGGAATATCAACTCGGTTCGCCTGCGCATTGGTCTGGTTGAGCGGGTCCTGAACGAATTAAAACCTGACGTGCTTTGCCTTCAGGAGACGAAATGCCCGCAGGGACAATTTCCCTCGGCGCCACTGCATAATTTAGGCTACTCCCACATCGCTGAGTTCGGCCAGAAGGGTTATCATGGCGTGGCCATTGTTTCGCGCCTGCCTTTTACAACCCAGTTCAGCAAATCATTTTGCGACAAAGAGGATTGCCGCCACATTTCCATAAGTCTTGACGGGCCAAAATCCATCACCATCCATAATCTCTACGTGCCTTCCGGCGGCGACGAACCTGACCCCGGCATCAATGAAAAATTTGCCCATAAGCTGCAGTTCATAGATGAACTGGAAAGCTGGTTTGCAAAAGGTTCAGTTCCCAAGGGTCATGAGGGAATCGTCGTGGGTGACCTCAATATTGCTCCCTTGGAGCATGATGTCTGGTCCCACAAGGATTTGCTTAAAGTTGTCAGTCACACACCAATTGAAACAACCGGCCTGAACCGCGTGATGATGGCAGGCAAATGGGTTGATTTGATGCGCCAGCATACCCCTGCCAGCGAAAAACTTTATACTTGGTGGAGTTACCGGGCCAAGGATTGGGCCCAGGCCAACCGCGGCCGCAGGCTTGACCATGTTTGGTCAACACCAGGACTTTCACCGTCCTGCAAGGATATTACGATCTTGCGCGAAGCAAGGGGATGGACGCAAACTTCAGACCACGTGCCAGTGATGGCGACTTTTGACCTAAAGACCCAAAAATGATTTTGTGCGCATGAATTTCCCGCGCACACTTTCAAAGTCAAGCATCGAACTTTCCAGCCGTCTTGCCAAAACCCTGAATACGCTTTGGCCAAATTCCGGATACTCGTTTGCAACGCGCAGGAAAAGCGCATGATCTATTCTTGCTGTGGAGACAGGCTCAAACGCTAGCGCGGTTATGGCATAGGTCGTCTTTCCAATCATCGCAACCTCACCAAGAAGTGCGCCAGGTTCTGCCCTGGCAATGGATTGGTTTTGCGAACCTAAAAATTGCTGAATGTCAGCATTTCCACTGAGCAGGAGAAAAGCTGAATTCGCTTTCTTCCCTTGAGAAATAATGGCCTCGCCTGAAACAAAAAGCTGGCGCTCAGAGGCAAAAGCCAGGAGCTGCAAATGCACGGGCTCGCACTCGGCAAAAATTGGTATTTGCCGTAATGTTTCCGCGTCTGCCCGTACACTCATCGAGCAAACCCCATGTGTGCCCTAAAAAGCATGATTCCCCATTAAGCCCCATTGCTCCGCCCCATACAACGATGGATAGGCCATAAGATCAAGGGACGAGCTTATAGCCGCCACCCTCAGTAACCAATATTTCGGCTTGGCTTGGATCGCGTTCAATTTTTTGGCGGAGACGGTAGATATGAGTTTCTAGTGTATGGGTCGTGACTCCGGCGTTGTAGCCCCAAACGTCATGCAATAAGACATCACGGCCAACGATCTGTTCGCCGGAACGGTATAGAAACTTGATAATCGCCGTTTCCTTCTCCGTAAGACGCACCTTCTTGTTGTCATCCCTGACCAGGATTTTGGAAGCGGGTTTAAAGGTATAGGGGCCAACCTTGAACGTGGCATCTTCACTATGCTCATGCTGGCGTAAATGGGCCCGGATGC
>CAZAMS010000030.1:0-1925 GCA_964486305.1 uncultured Aestuariivirga sp. | reverse complement strand
ATCCTGTGTGTTTGATCCATCGGGGCGGGCACTTTACCGTGGTGATACGACAGAACAGATCATTCCCATTGAAATTGACATGGAGCAAGTATCGCGCTCGCGCGAGCGTGGCATTCGCGGCCTTGGCCAGATGGCAAAGGCATTTCGTGACCGGCCAACAAAATTCCCGGTTTATGAAAAGGATTTTGATACAACCTATCTGGATAGCCTTGGTCCCGTTGCCACGCCGCGCCGGGTCGATGAAGCACCACCATCCAACGTGAAAACACTGCCCGTGCGGCGGAGTTTTGTGAACTAGGGTTTCCGCCCTAGAACATCTTGCTCGCATCGTGCATCGGTGGCGGTGCCGGCGCCGAAGAGCCTGACACGTGGATCGCTTCAAATTCGCCGTTGATGGCCTTGACCCAGGCCTTGGCCCGGTCCGTCAATTGACGGCCATCGGTCTGGAAGCGGCCACGCGAAACGAGAATGCCGAGATCCGCGCCGTGATAACGATAATCACCGGCGGCATAGACCCGGAGATAAAAGGCTTCATCCTCATCGGAAACGACGAACCAGTCGATTGATTTCCGAACAAGCTTGATGGCGCCGCGCTTGTCCATTCGATAAATCCCCGATGACGGGGCCTTGGTGATCATCTCCACACGGTCCACCGGGTACTTCAGAATGAGCTGGCTCCAGTTGTCAAATTCGGACCAGCGCTGCTGCACCGCGGATAAATCAAGTTTCCAATCCACATCCATGAATTCCAGGAGATGGAACATGTAGATCGGGCAACCACCATAGGTTGAGGTGATCAGGTTGGTGAGAGGTGATGCGCCGGAAATGCGCGGATTGATTTCGCCGAGATAAACCTCGCGGGTGTCGGTATCAATGAGGAAATCCATGCAGAAGGCGCCCTTGTAGCCTGTCTTATAAAGCTTGTTCCCAAGCTTCCGTGCCATGGTCTGAACGGCCATGCGTTCCTTTTCCATGCCGCCGGTGAACGCATCATTGCCGCACCAGCCGCCTTTGTAAGGGGTTACCTCGGGAAAACCCGTGATATCCGTTTGCATGGGGCCAACGAGTGTTCCATGCCGCGTGGCCACCGCCTCTACCGTGCCCGGCAGATGGTTGATGCGGCGCATCACTTTCAATTGCTCCTTGACCAGATCCTCCGCATTCTTTTTCCAGTCCGCTTCAGATTTGATGAAAAATGTCGTGCGGCCTGAATCTCCGTAAGGTGTTTGCACAACAAGATCACGGCCAAGCTTTGCCTTTTCCGCCAGGCTGCAGAGTTCGGCATAGGTTGAGGCCTTGCCCATTCCGTTTGGCGCGCTTGCAATGCCCGCATCATTGCCCAGTTTTGTGGTGACGATCTTGGAATCAACATGCTTGCGGAGTTTTGCCGGAGGCAGCGCAATTTTCTGGCCAAGTTCCTTGGCAAGCGCTTCGGTTTCCTCATCAAACATGACCAGCATCAGCAGGCCGGGGCCGCGATCAGCCAGGCGCTTGCGCACTTCCCTGTGGCGCAGGAGATAGTTGTTGACGTCTTCGATGGATTTGAACTCATGGGGACCATGCTCGCGGGGAACACCTATTTTCGGATGGCTGCCATCGAAGCAGTCGAAAAAATTGATGTACTCGAATTTGTTGATCCAGCGGCCGAGGCCCAGAATATTGTAAGGGGTTGGTGAAAGAAATGTGATGGGCGTCTGGTTTTGCCTGAAGTAGGCATAGATTTCCGACAGGCTTTTCAGTTTTTGTTTTCCTGGTTTTTTGGCCACAATTCAACTCCCCAACACTTCGGTTGAATCGAGTTAAGCCCAATTTGCGGAAAGAGAGAAGGCGCTGCGCGCGCGAGCCAAAAATATTTGCTTAAAGTGGTTGGCCGATTTGCATGCTAAAAGTTTATATGAAAACCACCTGGTGCTGCGAGACCGGAG
>CAZAMS010000029.1:0-8017 GCA_964486305.1 uncultured Aestuariivirga sp. | reverse complement strand
GGCTCGCAGGCCTTTCTGGAGGATGCAGCCGCCTTCGCCCTTGCCAACCACTTCCCCGAAGTGGACGCCATGAAGCAAAGCTACGAGCGCCGCGCCCGCGCCCTCGTTGCCGGATTGAAAGGTGCCAAAAACATTTCCGCCCGCATGCCCGAAGGCGGCATGTTCGTCATGGTTGATGTGCGCAACACGGGCCTTAGCGGCGAGGAATTCGCGCGAAAGCTGCTGGCCGGGGAAAACGTCGTCACCATGCCCGGCGAAAGCTTCGGCGCCGGCGGCGCAGGCCATGTGCGCGTGGCACTTACTGTTGATGAAACGCAGATCAGCGAAGCCTGCAAGAGAATGGTGCGGCTAGCGGCAAATTTATAACTTTTATTTCTGTAACCCCGACGAAAGTCGGGGCCCAGACTTGATTAAGTTGATCTGCCGAAAGTCTGGGTTCCGGCTTTCGCCGGAATGACAGAGTTGGTTAGATCACCTGATAGCCAAACTCTTCCGCCTGTTCGGTCAGCCATTCCCAGAAGCTTTCGGAAAATCCGCGGAATACAGAAAGCTCGAAGGCGTCTTTGCCAACGCGCGTGAGATGCACGCCCACATGGGCCATTTGCGTGAGCGCGCTCTTGCCGATTTCAAACTCGCTTTCATGCAAATCAACCGGCGTGCCCTTGCACAGGACCTGGCGAACCTTCGGTCCTTCAATCCGGATCATCACCCGGCCATGGCTTTGGTCGGAACAGGAGGCAAGACCATCAAGCTTCTTGCGTACCTCGTCGAAGGGCCGGTTCAGAACGAAATACTGCTCCGCACCAGCCCATTGCACGCGGGCACCCCGCCAGTTCTTGAGCGTGTCAGAAAGAGCTTTAGCCTTTCCCTTGCGTGCAATCACAGTGACGATTGCTGCCGGATGCTGCACTGAAAGCGTAATACCGGGCGCAGCATAATCCGCGCCAAAGCGGCCTTGAATGGCAATGTCGGCAAGCGGCGAGATTCTTTGAAAATTTTCAGGCATGGAGTTTCCTGTTCTCCCTGTCGTAGTGCATGGGATCGCAGATCACGCCGAACATGTGAATGTTGCGGACGCCATCAAAAATCTTCACCACTTCGCCATGCCGCTCCCGGCCATTGGCCAGCAGTGCCAGTCCCAGCCACATATTCAGCATGGGCGACCACGCGACCGAAGAAATATAGCCCTGGTCCGCCGCCATCGACGGTGCGTCATCCTTCTTCAGGATATGCGAGCCCGACCGGATTTTGTCCGCCGCATCAAACGGCCTGATCCCCACCACGCATTGCCGGTTCTTGTCCGTAAGGCCCTCGCGCGCCGCCATCATCCGACCGACATAATCCTTTTTGGACGACATCATTTTGCCAAGGCCGAGATCACCGGCCGTTGTCGTGCCGTTAAGCTCGCCGCCCGCCACATGGCCCTTCTCGATACGCATGATCGACAGCGCTTCAATGCCATAGGGCACAATGCCGAATTCCTCGCCCGCCTGCATGATGCTGCGCGCCACGAGATTTCCGTAATCGGCAGGCACCGCCAGCTCATAGGCATGCTCGCCGGAAAATGAAATGCGGAACAGCCGCGCGTTCATGCCGCCGAAAATGCTGATCTCCTTCGCCGCCAGATAGGGGAAACTCGTGTCATCCAGCGTCACCTTGTCAACAATCTTTTGCAAAGTGGCCCGCGCCTTCGGTCCTGCAATCGCCATCTGGGCCCATTGTTCCGTCACCGAAACATACTGCACGTCAAGGTCGGACCAATGCGCCTGATGGCAGAACTCCATGTGCGACATGACACGCGCCGCATTGGCCGTGGTCGTCGTCATCAGGAAATGATCAGGCGCCAAGCGCGACGTCGTGCCATCGTCAAACACAATGCCGTCTTCGCGCAGCATCAGGCCATAACGCGCCTTGCCGACATCAAGCGTAGAAAAGGTATTGCAATAGAGCCGGTTAAGAAACTCTGCCGCATCTGCCCCCTGCACATCGATCTTGCCGAGGGTGGACACATCGCAGAGGCCAACCCGCTCGCGCGTTGCCAGGACTTCGCGCGAGGCGCTGGCCAGCCAATCCTCGTCTCCTTGCGGAAACCACGACGAACGCATCCATAATCCGGTTTCAACAAAAACCGCGCCAAGCTCATCCGCCCAGTCATGGAGCGGCGTTTTGCGCACCGGCTGAAAATAATGCCCCACAAAAGGCCCCGCAATCGCGCCAAAGGATACGGGCGTGTAATAGGGGCGGAACGTCGTGGTGCCCACCTGGTCCATGGTGCGGCCCGTGGCTTCCGCCAGAATGGCAATGGCATTTACATTGCCGAGCTTGCCCTGGTCGGTCGCCATCCCCGCCGTCGTGTAACGCTTGGCCAGCTCAATATCGCGGTAACCCTCCTGCGCCGCCAGCGGCAAATCCTTCGCCGTTGAATCATTCTGGTAATCGACAAAAGCCTTGCCCGTGGACTCTTTCACCCACCACAGGGGCGTGACGGCAAAAGCCTCATCCCGGCACTTCGGAATAGCCGGCGTTTTGCCTTTTAGCGTTCCGGCGCGTGCCCCATCGGCCAGGCATTCCGACAGCAGCATCTTGCCCGCAGCCGATCCCGCCGCGACAAAGGCATCCCCCACATTAGGCGGCACGAATCCGGCTATGGATTCATCCCATGCGGGTTTGGCACCCCGATGGCACATGAGATTGACTATGGGGCTCCAGCCACCAGACATGGCAAGCGCATCACAGGAAATGCCGCGATGATCGGCAAGTTCAACGCCAGTCACCCGCTTGCCTCCGTTCACATTGACAATTGCGCCACCGCGAAGAACCCGGACACCACCTGCATCCGCATGCGACTCCTTGCGCGAGTCGACAATCGCTTCGACATGAACCCCGTGGGCCTTCATGTCCCGCGCCGTGCGGTAGCCCGAATTGTTGTTGGTGAACACCACAACCGATTTGCCCGCCGCAGCGGCATAGCGGTTGGCATAGGTCCGCATCGCCGACGCTAGCATCACCCCCGGCACATCATTGCCGCCGAGCACGATGGGCCGCTCTTCCGCACCCGTGGCCATCACCGCGCGCTTGGCCATGATCCGCCAATAACGCTGCCTTGGTTCATAAGGCGAAGGTTCCAGCACATGGTCATTCACGCGCTCCACGGCCCCAAAAATATTATCGTCATACCAGCCGAAGATTGTGGTGCGGGGCATGAGCGTGACATTTGGCATTGATGCAAGTTCAACAATCACATCCGCCGCCCACTCCTTGCCCGATTGCCCGCCAATCTCCTCATTCTCATTGAGCAGCGAACCACCAAGGGCCGAACTTTCATCAGCGAGATTAACGCGAGCACCGGAACGCGCCGCCGTAAGTGCCGCCATCAGGCCCGTGGGGCCAGAGCCCACAATCAGCAAATCACAATGGGCATAAGCCTTTTCATACTTGTCGGGGTCCACTTCCTTGGAAGCGACGCCCAAGCCAGCAGCCTTCCGGATGATGGGTTCATAGATTTTTTCCCAGAAGCTCTTGGGCCACATGAAGGTCTTGTAATAGAAACCCGCCACGAACATGGCAAAAGCAATCGAATTCAATGCGCCGACATCAACGTCCAGGGAAGGCCAGCGATTCTGGCTTTTGGCCACCAAGCCATCATAGAGTTCAATCATGGTGGCGCGCGTGTTCGCCTCCTTGCGCGCGCCCTCACGTAGCTCAACCAGCGCATTGGGCTCAGAACTGCCCGCCGAAATGACGCCACGCGGCCTGTGATACTTGAACGAGCGCCCCATGAGATGCACATCATTGGCAATCAGGGCCGAGGCCAGCGTATCGCCCGTAAGGCCTGTGAACGCCTTGCCATCGAAGGTGAAGTTCAACGCCGCCGAGCGGTCAACTAACCCGCCTATGTTCAAACGAAACCCGGTCATGCCTTGGCTCGCTTCTTCGCATAGTCCCGCGCCGTCACCACGCTGAAGATTTCATGGGTTTGCGTATCGCGCGTCACCACCAGCCACGCCCGGCAGCCGCTGGAGTGATGCGCGTATTCATCGAAGCGGCCCTTGGGATTGTCGCGCAGATAGACGTAATCAAACCACCGGTCCATCGTCTTGGGATCATTCGACGTGGGCCTTTGCAGAGAAGCGTCCCCATTGAAGGTAAACTCTTCCACGGGTCGTGTTCCGCAATGGGGGCACTTAATCAGCATACATCACCATCAATGCAAATTGGGCGAAGCGCCCTGCCCTTTTTCGTCAATCATGTAACCCCGGCGGAACCGGTCCAAACGATACGCCGCGTTCAGTTTGTGCGGTTCGTTGTTTGCAATCGTGTGGGCAAAGCACCAGCCGGAAGCCGGCGTGGCCTTGAAGCCGCCATAGCACCAGCCTGCATTGAGATAGAGCCCGTCAATTGAGGTTTTGTCGATGATCGGTGAGCCATCCATCGACATATCCATAATGCCGCCCCATGAGCGCAACACCCGAACCCGGGCAAGGCCGGGGATCATCGCAACGCCAGCTTCAATCACATGCTCTACCATCGGCAAATTGCCGCGCCGCGCATAGGAATTGTAGCCATCGATATCACCGCCAAACACCAACCCGCCCTTATCCGATTGCGACACATAGAAATGCCCCGCACCAAAGGTCACAACACCATCGATGTAGGGCTTCAATCCTTCCGACACGAAGGCCTGCAGCACATGGCTTTCAATCGGCAGCTTCAGGCCCGCCATGGCAGCCACTTCCGAGGAGTTTCCCGCCGCCGCAAGGCCCAGCTTCTTGCAGCCGATGAAACCCCTGCTGGTCTGGACACCAACAATCTTGCCTTTCACCGTCTTGATGCCCGTCACTTCGCAATTCTGGATGATATCAACACCACGCGAATCCGCGCCCCGCGCATAGCCCCAGGCCACGGCCTCATGGCGCACCGTGCCGCCGCGCCGCTGCAGAATGCCGCCCTTGATGGGAAAGCGCGCATTATTGAAATCGAGGAACGGGTACATGTCGCGCACCGCTTCGGTATCGAGCAATTCCGCATCAACCCCATCAATGCGCATGGCAATGCCGCGCCGCGCGAAAGCGTCGCGCTGCGGGTCCGTATGGCAGAGGTTCAAGACTCCGCGCTGGGAAACCATGGCGTTGAAGTTGAAATCCTGCTCCAGCCCCTCCCACAGTTTCATTGACCATTCGTAAAAGGGATTATTCCCCGGCAGCATGTAGTTGGAGCGGATGATCGTGGTATTGCGCCCGACATTCCCCGACCCCAGCCAGCTTTTCTCCAGCACCGCCACATTGCTGATGCCATGCACTTTCGCCAGATAATAGGCAGTCGCAAGCCCATGCCCGCCACCGCCGATGATGATGACGTCATAGTCTTTTTTGGGCTGGGGATCACGCCAAGCCAGAGGCCATTTCTTGTGGCCCGACAGCGTGTTTTTGAGAAGTGAGAAGACGGAGTATTTCATTCAGTTCCAATATTCAGTTACTTCGCCGACAGGGCGGATGAGGGCCCTCACCCGGCCATGCTTGCGCGCTTGCGGCGCAAGCTTGCAAGCGATGGCCACCTTCTCCCATGCAAAGCACGGGAGAGGCCAATCGGTGTTAACAATCCAGCGTCGTGTCCCGCTCCCATTGCGTGAGGTGACGGCAGTACTGGTTCCATTCATTATGCTTGAGTTTGAGATAGGCCGCAGAAATTTCTGCCCCCAAGGCTTCGCGCAAATAGGTGTCCTTCTCGAAATTGCGCAGCGCATCGAGCAGGTTCAAGGGAAGTTTTTTGGCGTTCTTGACCGTGTGGCCCTCCGCATACATGTCGATATCGAGGCGCTTGCCCGGATCCATCTTCGCCTCGATGCCATGCATGCCCGCCGCCATGATGCTGGCCATCATGAGATAGGGATTGGCGGCATTGTCCGGCAGGCGGAATTCCGTGCGCCCCGCGTCGGGAATGCGCACCATGTGGGTGCGGTTGTTGCCGCCAAAGGTGACAGTATTGGGCGACCACGTGGCACCCGAAACCGTGCGCGGCGCATTGATGCGCTTGTAGGAGTTCACTGTCGGGTTGGTAATCGCCACCAGTGATTCCGCGTGATGGATCAAGCCACCGAGGAAATGATAGGCCATGGGCGACAGGCCCATCTCGTCCTTGGCATCATCAAATAGGTTCTTCTTGCGGGCATTGTCCCACACCGAGAGATGCACATGGCAGCCGCTGCCGGTGAGATTGATGAAGGGTTTGGGCATGAAGGTGGCGCGAAGCCCATGCTTCTCGGCAATGGACTTCACCATGAATTTGAAGAAGGCGAGCTGATCGGCGGTCGTCAACGCATCATTGAAATTCCAGTTGATTTCAAACTGCCCATTCGCATCCTCATGATCGTTCTGGTAAGGCCCCCAGCCCAATTGGATCATGGTTGACGAAATCTCCGTGATCACATCAAGCCGCCGCATGATGGCCGCCTGGTCATAGCAGGGCTTTTCCTGCGTATCCCGGCCATCGGAAATCTGCGTGCCATCAGCATTGATCAAAAAGAATTCCGGCTCAACACCTGCCATCAGCTTGAGATTGCTCTTGGCGGTTTTCTCCATCGCTTTCTTCAGCGCATAACGCGGCGCCTGCTCCAAAGGCTTGCCGCTCATCCAGGGATCGCCCGCAACCCAGGCCACATCGGGCCGCCACGGCAGGGGAATTATCGCATCAGGATCTGGCATCACCAGAATATCCGGATGCGCCGGAGTCTGGTCAAGCCAGGTGGCGAACCCCGCAAAACCTGCACCCGCCTTTTGCATCCGCGTTGCGGCCTCGGCAGGAACCAGCTTTGCCCGCTGGGTTCCAAACAGGTCCGTGAAATTGAACAAGAAGAATTTTATTTTATTCTTCTTCGCATATGCCTCTAATTCACCCGCCATGACGTTCACTCCCGATTATTGTTTTTTGAAATCTCATTCCGCTGCAATCGCAGTCGCTGCCCCGCCCATCACTGTCGCGCTGATGCGATTTGCCAGCTTCACAGCACGCGGGCTTCTCAGCCAGCGCCGCGCCTGGCTCGCCAGCAGCACCCAAAGGAAATCACCTGCTATCAGGGCCACACCCAGGGTCAGCGCCAGCTCCAGCCAGATAAAGGGTGTCACCACAGCCAGATCAATGATTGACGGCAGGAACGCGACGTAGAAAATCATGAGCTTGGGATTTCCCAGCGTAACTGCCAGCCCGGTAAAAAACATGCGTGCGGGCATTTTGCTTTTTGGCAGAACGGCTTCTTTCGCATCAACGCGGGCCGTCCACATTTTATAGGCGAGATAGAACAGATAGGCCGCACCCAGATATTTGAGAACGACAAAGGCCCAGTGGAAAGTTTGCGCGATGTAGCTCAGGCCCGCAACGGCGCAGGTGAGCCAGATGCTTTCACCCAGCCACATGGCCGCGAGAAACGGCAGCACACTGCGCCAGCCCCGGCTGATCACCCGCGTCACCAAGGCCGCAACACTGGGCCCCAGCGTAACCGCGAACACAAATTCAGCTACAAAGAAAATAACCAGTGCAGACAGTGTCATGATGATCCCCTCAAGCAGACACCATCTTAATACCCGCCTCGGCCCGGAATCCAGTCTGTTCCTGCAAGGGGGACCTGCGCCATGGCCGCAGCTTCAACGGTCAATGCGCAAAGGTCTTCCGGCTCGAGATTATGAACATGGGATTTGCCATTGGCCCGCGCGATGGTCTGCGCCTCGAGCGTCATAACCTTCAGATAATTGGAAAGCCTGCGCCCCGCCTTCACCGGGTCAAGCCGCCTGGCCAGTTCCGGGTCCTGCGTGGTAATGCCGGCGGGGTCCCGCCCCTCATGCCAATCATCATAGGCCCCAGCCGTTGTGTCTAATGCGTTGTATTCCGCCTCCAGATGCGGGTTATTGTCGCCAAGGGCCACAAGGGCTGCCGTTCCAATCGACACAGCATCCACGCCAAGCGCCAAGGCCTTAGCCACATCGGCCCCGTTCCTGATGCCGCCAGACACAATGAGCTGCACCTT
>CAZAMS010000028.1:0-5044 GCA_964486305.1 uncultured Aestuariivirga sp. | reverse complement strand
ACGGAAGTGAATGACGCCATCAAGGCGCAATTGGACCGCATTGCCCATGGCTATCGGTACTTTTTTACATCCAATGCCCTGGAAGAACTTTCCGATATTGTCCGAGGTCTATGTGGCGGCACACTCAAACATCTTGTTTACGTGACTGGCGGTTCTGAAGCGGTGGAATCCTGCCTGAAAATTGCGCTTCAATATCATGCGGCGCGGGGCGAAATGAGCCGAAGGCGTTTTATTGCCAGGGATAGAAGCTGGCACGGCAGCACGATGGGCGCACTTTCGGTCTCTGGCTTTCTGGAACGAGTGGCGCCCTTTGAAGGCTCTCTCCTTGATGTCTCGCACCTTTCTCCCGCCAATGATTATCGGCCCATAGGAGAGCCCAATGGTGCGGCTTGTGCCCAAGAGCTGGAAGATGAAATCCTGAGGCTCGGTGCTGACAAGGTTGCAGCCTTCATCTTTGAACCCGTCGTGGGCGCAGCAGGCGGCTGCGTTCCAGCCCCTGCAGGATACGCCAAACGGGTGCGCGAGATTTGTGACAAGTACGGCGTGCTGATGATCGCCGATGAAGTCATGTCTGGAGCCGGCCGCTGCGGCACATGGCGGGCACTGGAAACCGATGGAGTGGAGCCAGATATCATGTCGGTCGCCAAGGGACTTGCTGCGGGTTACCTGCCGCTGGGTGCTGCAATCTATACTGACAAGATCTCAGACGCCATTATGCGCGTTCATGGTACAGTCATGACCGGCCACACTTTCACCGGCCACACCGCCTGTTGTGCGGCAGGTGTCGCTGTTCAGAAAATCGTCGCGCGCGAAGGCCTGGTGGCAAAAGTTCGCGCCAATGAACCCAAACTCAAAAAGATGATCGCCGACGCATTGTCAGGGGTTGAAGCGGTGGGCGACATTCGCGGTCGCGGCCATTTCATCGCCACGGAACTGGTCGCTGACCGCAAATCCAAGAAACCTTTTGACGGCTCCTTCAAACTTTTCATGCATGTGCGACAGCAGGCTTTGGCCAACGGCCTGATTTGTTATCCCGTGGGGGGGAATGTTGATGGCATAAACGGCGATGTGATCATTCTGGCGCCGCCCTACAATTCCACCGACGCTGAGCTCACGGAAATGGTGGACAAGATGGCCATGTCAATCAAGCAGGTGCTGGCGGCTAAGGGACTTGGATAAGCAATTCGCTCCCTCTTCTCATCATGGCTGTGCTTGACACGGCCATCGCCGCAGCCGCCAAACGAAGATGACCGGATCAAGTCCGGTCATGATGAGAAGTTAGATAGCTTTGTTAGCTTACCGGCGTCCACAGCACCTGATCGATGCGGGTTGCTCCTGTGGCCAGCATGATCAGGCGGTCGAGGCCGAGGGCCATTCCGGAAGCGGGTGGCATGTGGCGTAGGGCTTCGAGTAGCTCCTCATCTATTGGGTAGCGCTCGCCATAGAGCCTTTCCTTCAAATTCATTTCGGCTTCGAAACGGCGGCGCTGTTCAATAAAATCGGTGAGTTCGCCGAAGCCATTGGCGAGCTCGACGCCGCAAGCATAGAGCTCGAAACGTTCCGAGACGCGGGGATCATGGGCGCAAACGCGGGCCAGGGCCGCCTCCACGGCGGGGTATTCATAAAGCACTGTAACCTTGCCATTGCCCAGATTCGGCTCAACTTTTTCGACCAGAATGCGGCTGAAAATATCGGACCAGGAATCATTTTCGGTGAATTGCACGGTGCATTGCTCGGCAAGGGCCTCGCGATCCGACTCATTGCCACTGAGGGTCGACAGCACATCCACACCGGCATATTTCTTAAAGGCCCAGGCGACGCTGAGCCATTCCGCTTCCGCAAAAGGATCGGCCTGCTTTCCGTGCCAGCTGAATTGTTTCGTATCCGAAATGTCAGCGGCAAGGTTTACGAGGGCAAAGCAATCTTCGATGATGGCGGCGTAAGATTCATTGGCGCGGTACCATTCCAGCATGGTGAATTCGGGGGAATGGGTAAGCGTTCGTTCACGGTTTCTAAAGACGTGCCCCAAGTTGAATATGCGCGTTTCGCCCGCGGCCAGCAGCTTCTTGCAGGCGAATTCCGGCGAGGTGTGGAGATAGCGGCGCTCATGGCTGCCATCGGGCTGGATCAGGTCGGTGGCAAAGGCATGGAGATGGGTTTCATTGCCGGGTGAAACCTGAAGGGCGGCACAATCCACTTCCAAAAAGCCGCGCGCGTCGAACCATTGGCGAAACCCTGCCACAATGCGGTTCCGGGCCAGCAGGAACGGCCTCCTGTCCTCATGTTTTTCGGGTGTAAACCAGGGCAAAACCACTAAATCCTCACAGGGGTTGGCTAATCGGCCGGACGCTGCTAATACCCCCGCCAGCTCAATCCCGCAATTCAAGAAAGTTACGTACAGTGGTTAAGGTTATCGCAAGCGGCGTTCGCAAGGGCAATGTCATCGAGCATGAGGACGGCAAGCTTTACGTTGTCCTCAAGTCTGAAAGCATGCATCCCGGCAAGGGCACGCCGACGACCACCATCGACATGCGGCGCATTTCAGACGGCGTCAAGACGGTGGTGCGCTACAAGACCACCGATGTCATGGAACGCGCCTTCGTGGAAACCGTAACCCACAGCTATCTCTATAAAGACGGAGACATGTATGTTTTCATGAGCCCGGAAAGTTTCGAGCAGGTCAGCCTGCATGCCGACATGGTTGGCGATTCTGCGGCCTACCTGCAGGAAGGCATGGAATGCCAGATCGCCTTGTTCAATGGTGCGCCGATTTCTATTGAGTTACCGCAACGCGTGACCTTGGAAATTGTTGAAACCGAGCCTGCGATCAAGAACCAGACCGCCTCATCTTCCTTCAAGCCAGCGCTCCTTTCCAATGGCGTGCGCACGCTTGTGCCGCCCCATATTGTTTCGGGCACCCGCATCGTGGTTGAAACCGCCGATGGCGCCTATGTGGAACGCGCCAAGGACTAACGCGTGAACGCTGCCACGATTTCAACGTGGGATGTCCACTTGAACTGATCGACTGCGGTAATTGATTTCAACTTATACCCGCCGCTCACAAGAATTTCCGCGTCCCGCGCAAAACTTGCGGGATCACAAGATACGGCGACCACAGTTTTCACGTTTGATTTCGCCAGCTGCCTGGCCTGGGCTTCGGCACCAGCGCGGGGTGGGTCAAAAACCACGGCGTCAAATTCTTTCAACTCATTGGCAACCAGGGGTTCGCGCATGAGATCGCGGACTTCCGCTTTCAGCGGTTTGATGCCAGTGGTGAGGCGCGCGGCCTGATTGAGGCTTGCAATGGCGGGCTTATCACTATCGAAGGCTGTCACCTTTGCTTTCTCCGCAATGCGCAAGGCAAAAGGGCCAACGCCGCAAAAGAGATCAGCCACAGACTTGGCTTTACCTAGTGAATCCAGAACAAGTTTTGCCAGGGCCTCCTCACCAGGTTCTGTTGCTTGCAAAAAAGACCCCGCAGGAACCTGCACAAGCGCCCTGCCGATGGAAATCATGGGCGCGGCGCGAATTGCAACCAGGTCTCCATTAATGGTGAGGCGCGCCAAATTCATTTCGGCTACAAGACCCGCAAGCCTTGGCATTTGTTCGTCGGCAATTTTGCGCTCGGCCTTGATTGAAACATCAAGGCCATTGTCGGCTGCTGTGAGTGACACATCACAATCACCGAGTTTACTCCCAAGCTTTCGCGCGATATCGGTGGAATTTTGCAGGGCGGGAACAAGAATGGGACATTGGTCAATGTCAATGAGGTCATGGCTGCGAGCGGCCATAAAGCCTGCAATGACAGCGCCAACTTTGCGGCGGACATGAAGGCTTACGCGCCTGCGCCCTGCCCCATGGGCATCGATGATTTCGCCAACGGGGAAATCCAGTCCACGCTTTTTGAGGGCTGTGACAATGAGATCTTTCTTCCAGTCCTGATAGGGAGTCTGTTGCCAGTGCTGCAATTGGCAGCCACCGCATTTGTTGTAGTATTTGCAAAAGGGTTCAATGCGTTCAGGGGAAGACTGAAGGACTTGTCCTGTTGCGGGGTCAATTGTTTCGCGGGCCAGGACATTACGAAAAGTCTGGCCAGCGCTCACGCCTTCGCCCCGCCAATTCAGATGTTCAATTGTAACCTGCATGTCAATCAATCTGCGTCGGGTATGCGATGGCAATGGCGATGCCAGAGGCAAAGGACAGTTTCACGGGACCAAGGGCAACATTCGACATGGTGAAGCCGGAACCGAGGGTCAAATCTTTGTTCTTGAGTGGCCATTTCACGCCCGTGAGATTCAACCCCTTTATGTCGCTCCATGGAATAATGCTAAAGCGACTCCGGTCGCCGAAATCAAAATCATAAGAGCCAGAAATGAGCGGATAGGCTTCTTCATTGCCATTTGAGATAACGCAGGGGTGGCCGGATTGGGCCAAGTGAAGGGCTAGGCCGAGGTGGGCCGTGGCATGATCGCTTTGGCCGCCCAGGCCACCAAGCAGAATAAACTCGCTTGCTCCGAGTCCGAGTGCCTCATTGACCGCGATTTCTCCATCGGTTGCGTCCTTATCGGCGGGGTGAGTCTGGCGCGGCACATGGGCATAATCCAGCAGGAGTTCTGAGCCTGATGAGTCAAAGTCACCCACCCAAAGCTCTGGCATTACACCCAATGCTCTGGCGTGCTTCATGCCGCTGTCAGCTGCAATGATCCGAGCGCCCGCTATTTGCCGGTGCAAACGGGGCGTGACCGTAAGGTCGCCGCTGAGGAGTATGGCAAAACGAGACATGCCTGCCATGTAGCAAAAACAGCTTGAAAGATCACGCCCTTAAGTTTAGGGCTGTTCCTGCTCTCAACGGGGTGCCGCGCATTCCTTGGGGCCTGTCCTTTTCCGAAAAGTCTGCAACTTTTCGGGGACATGCCCTGGCCGGCTGAGAGGAACTTCGGTTCCAACCCGCTGAACCTGATCCGGATTATGCCGGCGGAGGGATTGCGAGCGGAACCCGGAATTCCCCTCGTTCCCTGCCTCCATCCGAAATTGATTGGAGGTA
>CAZAMS010000027.1:0-4662 GCA_964486305.1 uncultured Aestuariivirga sp. | reverse complement strand
CAAGGTCTCCAACACAATTTCAGAGCGGACCCGATCGACTGATTTGTGTTGCAGCAATACGCCGTTGACGAGTTCGCGCAAGCCATCAAGATCGCGCACGCAGATTTTCAACACATAGTCGAAATCACCGGTGAGCGCATGGGCTTCGAGAATGCCCTTCGTGGCGTTCACGAGATCACGGAAGTGGCGGGCATTGCCGTCAGAGTGGCCAGCGAGTTTCACATGCACGAAGGCTGTAACCGAGAAGCCGAGCTTGCGGGCATCGATGTCGGCGCGGTAGCGGCGGATCAATCCCGCCGCTTCAAGAGACTGCCGCCGCCGCATCACCTGGGATTCGGACAAACCGACGCTTTGGGCCAGCTCCCCGCGTGTCGCATTCGAATCGCGCTGCAGCTGCCAAAGCATTTTCCGGTCAAAAATATCCATATCATGCTCTTTTTCGTTCAATATTTACGTGTTATGCGACAATTATGCGCGAAAACTCTTGAATTGTCGATCTATGCTGCCCACAGGTTCACCGGAGACATGACACATGGGCCCTTTTCCGCACGACGCGCCGCCTGCCACAATCAGCGAAGACAATCCAGCGGGCACAGATGGGTTTGAGTTTGTTGAGTTTGCCCATCCCGACCCCGAGAAGCTCGATGAGCTATTTCGCCAATGCGGATTTATTCCAGTAGCGCGGCACAAGACGAAGAACATCACGCTCTACCGCCAAGGCGACATCAACTACATTCTCAATGCCGAACCGCAGGCTTTTGCTGCGAACTTCATCGAAAAGCATGGACCCTGTGCACCGTCGATGGCCTGGCGCGTGGTTGATGCGGAGCACACGTTCCGCCACGCCGTTGCATTGGGCGCAGAACCCTATGAAGGCCCCGGCAAGACACTCAATGTTCCCGCCATCAACGGCATCGGCGGCAGCCTGCTCTATTTCGTCGATACCTATGGCGCGAAGGGTTCTCCTTACACACAAGAGTTCGACTGGCTGGGCGAGGCCGATCCAAAACCGGAAGGCATCGGCTTTTACTATCTCGATCACCTCACCCACAATGTTTTCCGCGGCAACATGGATAAGTGGTTTGGTTTCTATGCCAATCTGTTCAAGTTCCACCAAATCCGCTTTTTCGACATTGAAGGCAAACTCACCGGCCTGTTTTCGCGCGCGCTCACTTCACCTTGCGGAAAAATCCGCATTCCGATCAATGAAAGCGCTGACGACAAGAGCCAGATCGAGGAATACCTGCGCCGTTACAAAGGCGAAGGCATCCAGCACATCGCCATTGCCTCGAAAGATATCTACGCTTCAACCGAAGCCCTTGCCGCCAATGGTGTCCGCTTCATGCCCGCACCACCACCGGCTTATTACGACAATTGCAGCGCACGCGTGCACGGCCATAAGGAACCAGTCGATCAATTGCGGAAACAGGGCATCCTGATCGACGGCGAAGGCGTTGTTGACGGCGGCGAAACCAAAGTGCTTTTGCAGATTTTCTCGAAGACCGTCATTGGCCCCATCTTCTTCGAATTCATTCAGCGCAAGGGCGACGACGGTTTCGGCGAAGGCAATTTCCGCGCCCTGTTCGAGAGCATCGAAGAAGACCAGATCAGGCGCGGAGTATTGAAAAACACCGCGGCTTGAATATTCCCTTGTTTTCCTTCTCCCCAGGGGGAGCGTTGCAGTATTCGCCCTCTCCCGTGCGCCTTCGCATGGGAGAGGGTGCCCGCAAGCTGGCAAGTTTACGCAGCCAGCGTAAACTTGGCTGCGATGGGCGGGTGAGGGCTCTTGGATGAAGTTGTGGATGCTTGAATTTGCTGAACGAAGGTGCCCTCATCCCAGCGAAACTGAAGTTTCGCAGAGGCTTCGCCCACCTTCTCCCATCCTTCGGACGGGAGAAGGCCAATATTGCAACGGTCCCCCCAAGGGACGAGGAAAAGCAGAGGTCATCGCCGCATATAACGATGATCATGCTCTAATGGCGTTGGACGAAGGACTTTCCGCAGGATGCGAGGTGCGTTGATAGTTACAAAATCAATGGTTACAAATGCAATTGACAATGGATTTTTTCATGGAGGACCAGTCATGAAACTGAAATACATGCCCGGTTTCGGCAATGATTTTGAAACTGAAACCCTGCCGGGCTCCCTGCCCCAGGGCCAGAATTCGCCGCAGCGCTGCGCCTATGGCCTCAATGCCGAACAATTGGCCGGCTCGCCCTTCACGGCACCCCGCGGCACCAATGAGCGTTCATGGCTTTACCGCATCCGCCCCTCCGTGCGCCACACCGGGCGCTTCAAGCGGATTGAAAACAAATACTGGAAATCAGCCCCCAATATCGACGACCATGAGTTGCCATTGGGACAACTTCGCTGGGATCCTGTGCCGATCCCTACGACGCCTGTCACCTTCATTGATGGCATTCGCACCATGACAACGGCGGGCGATGTTCAGGGCCAGTCCGGCATGGCCGCCCACGTCTATGTTGCAACCGCCGACATGGTGGACGAGCATTTTTTCAATGCCGATGGCGAATTGATGATCGTGCCGGAAGCGGGGCGCCTGCGCGTTCTTACCGAGATGGGCATCATGGATTTGGAGCCATCGGAAATCTGCGTCATCCCGCGCGGCATGGTGTTCCGGGTGGAGCTGCCCGACGGCACAGGGCGGGGCTATATCTGTGAAAACTACGGCGCGAAGTTTACTTTGCCGGATCGCGGCCCGATTGGTGCCAATTGCCTGGCCAACCCGCGCGATTTCAAGACGCCTGTCGCCTGGTTTGAGGAAAAGGAAACGCCAACAAGGTTGCTGATCAAATGGTGCGGCCAGTTCCATGAAACCACGCTGCCCCATTCACCCCTGGATGTGGTCGCCTGGCATGGAAATTATGCGCCTTACAAATATGATCTCAGAACCTATTCACCCGTTGGAGCCATTCTCTTTGATCACCCCGACCCTTCCATCTTTACGGTGCTCACGGCCCCTTCCGGTGAAGAAGGAACAGCCAATATTGATTTCGTGATATTCCCGCCGCGCTGGCAGGTGGCCGAACATTCCTTCCGCCCGCCCTGGTATCACCGCAACATCATGTCGGAATTCATGGGGCTGATCTATGGCCGCTATGACGCCAAGGAAGAAGGCTTTGTGCCCGGCGGCATGAGCCTGCACAACATGATGCTGGCCCATGGCCCCGATGCACCGGGCTACTGGAAAGCCTCAACCACAGAACTGAATCCACAGAAACTCGAAAAGACCATGGCCTTCATGTTCGAGACGCGCTTTCCCCAGCACGTGACGCGCTATGCCGCGGAGCTTGACACGCTGCAAACCAATTATGCGGATTGCTGGAAGGGTCTTCGCAAGCGTTTCAATGGCACGCTGGAAGGGGACTGGAGCGAATGAAACTAGCAACCCTGAAAAACGGCACACGCGACGGCAGGCTGGTTGTTGTGTCCCGTGATCTCACCCGCTATGCGGATGCTTCCCATATCGCCCCCACTCTTCAGGCAGCACTCGACAACTGGAAGAAACTTTCCGGTGATCTCGCGAGCTTCGCAACAAGTCTTGAAAATGGCTCCGTGCAGTCGGAGCGCTTCCGTGAACACGACGCCATGTCACCCCTGCCCCGCGCCTACCAATGGGCCGACGGTTCAGCCTATGTCAATCACGTGGAACTGGTGCGCCGCGCGCGCGGGGCCGAATTGCCGGAAAGTTTCTGGACCGATCCCCTGATGTATCAGGGTGGTTCTGATTCATTCCTCGGCCCCCGGGACCCCATTCTTATGGCCGATGAAGCCTATGGCATCGATCTGGAAGGCGAGGTTGCCGTTATCGTCGACGACGTGCCAACAGGCGCTTCGCGTGAGATTTGCGCCAGGGCCATTCGTCTTGTCATGCTGGTGAATGATGTCAGCTTGCGCAATCTTATTCCGGCGGAATTGGCCAAGGGTTTCGGCTTCTTCCAATCCAAACCATCGTCGGCGTTTTCGCCTGTTGCCGTGACGCTCGAGGAACTGGGCAGCGCCTGGGATGGTGGCAAGCTGCATCTGCCCTTGCAAGTCGATCTCAACGGCAGGCCCTTTGGCCGCGCCGAAGCGGGCGTGGACATGACTTTCGACTTTCCATCGCTCATTGCCCATGCGGCCCATACCCGCCCGCTCTGTGCAGGAACCATCATCGGCTCAGGAACCGTTTCCAACCGGGACACGTCCGGCAGACCCGGAAAGCCCGTTGCCGAAGGTGGCCATGGCTATTCCTGCATCGCGGAAATCCGCATGATCGAAACAATTGCCAAGGGCAAGCCAGCGACACCCTTCATGCAGTTTGGTGATACAGTGCGCATTGAGATGAAGGACAAGGCGGGCCATTCCATTTTCGGTGCAATCGAGCAAACGGTCCGACCGCAATCCAAGAGTGCCTGAGTGATGGCCGCCAAATGAGCGAAGTGATACTCTACGACTACTGGCGGTCATCGGCCAGCTACCGTGTGCGGATTGCCCTCAATCTTGCTGGCATCGCCTATCGAAGTGTTCCTGTTGATCTCCTGAAGAAGGAGCATAAATCTCCTGAACACCTGAAGCGCAATCCGCAAGGCCTTGTGCCTGCCCTTGAAATCGATGGAGTTCTGTTTACGCAGTCGCTTGCCATCATCGAATATCTCGCTG
>CAZAMS010000026.1:0-2354 GCA_964486305.1 uncultured Aestuariivirga sp. | reverse complement strand
TCGCTCGGATAGCGCAATTTGCTCCGGTCATACCGGACCCGGTTCGCAGACGTCCACATCGAAGGCCTCCTTGAGAATCATCCCAAGGGCCATTGAATCACAACCGATTCATCCAATTCAAGGACTCCGCGGACAGACACTCAGCCCTGGGTGATGGTCTAGCCCTTCTAATCTCGGTGATGTTCGCAATTGCGACCGTAATCACAAGGCGGCATGCCGAGGTGCGCATGACCCCCGCCGTTTGCCTTGGAACCACGGTTGCCGCCTGTGCCTCGGGCCTGCTTGCCGGCCATTACGCCGTGAGTGCGATGGACCTCGGCTGGTTGATAGCCTTTGGCGCCGTCAATCTGGGTTTCGGCCTTGCCATGTTCACAACCGGCGCGAGACTTCTCCCCGCCGCACTCGCAGCCCTTGTCGGAACCCTTGAACCGGTGCTTGGCCCAATTTGGGTCTGGCTGGTCCACAATGAAATCCCGTCCGGGCGAACACTGATCGGCGGTGCCGTGGTGTTCGCGGCACTGGTCATCCATCTGTTGATTGATTGGCAGCGGCAGTCTCGCGCACAAAGCCTGTAATCTCCCTCAGGAAAACCTCCACAAATTTTTCTTGCTTCGCCGCCCCCACCCCATGCACCTCGCCGAAGTCCCACTTGGTGATCGGCACGCGCGCGGCCATGTCGATGAGCGTGCGGTCAGAAAAAATAACATAGGCCGGAACGCGGGCCTGCTTGGCGAGCTGCATGCGCAAGGCTTTCAAACGCATCAGCAAAGCCCCAGCACGCGGATCGGTTTCAGCAATCTTCGCAATAACCTCCGCCCGCGCCGCCTTCTTCGTGCCGCGTGGTTCCACCTTGCGATAGCGGAACTCCCCAGCGCCATTCATCAAGGCACGGCCCTTGGGCGCAATTGATAACCCGCCATATCCACCGACATCATGGGTCAAAAAACCAGCTCCCGCCAACTGCCGGATAATTCCCTGCCATTCCGTGCGCTGACGGTCTTTGCCGAGCCCGAACACAGGCAGCTTCGTATGCTTCAGCGCCACGGCCTTGTCGTTGGCCTTGGCCATCAACACATCAACGATATGCATGGCCCCGAAGCGCTCCCCCGTGGCCCGCACCGTTTCAAAAATTTTCATGGCGTCAGCACTGCCATCAATCGTTTCGCCGGGGCTCAGGCACACATCACAATTGCCGCACGCCTTAGATGGTTCACCGAAATAGGCCAACAGCGAAACCCGCCGGCAGCTCGGCGCTTCGCAATAGGCCACCAGCGCATCCAGCCTGCGGTTCTCCCGGCGCTTGTGGTCCTCGCTCGCCTCGCCCTGCTCGATAAATTGCCGGCGCAGGCGAATGTCCCCAAGGCCAAACACCATATGGGCAACGGCCGCTTCACCGTCGCGCCCTGCCCGGCCAATCTCCTGATAGTAGGCATCAAGTGACGATGGCAAATCCGCGTGAAACACAAAGCGCACATCGGGCTTGTCGATCCCCATGCCAAAGGCAATCGTGGCGCAAACAATCACGCCCTTCTCCGTCATGAACAAATCCTGTGCGTCAGAGCGTTGTGCAGGCGTGAGTCCCGCATGATAAGCCACGGCGCGATACTTCTTTTCCACAAGAAACGCCGCCAGTTCCTCCGTGCTCTTGCGCGACAGCGCATAAACAATTCCGCTCTCGCCCGCATGGTCGTCAAGAAAACGCAAGAGCTGCTGCCTGGCATTATCCTTGTTCTGAACCGTGAGCCTGATGTTTGGCCGGTCAAAGCCCGAGACAAAAACTTCAGCTTTTCCGCCAAACAGTTTCTTCACAATATCGCGCCGCGCCGCTTCATCGGCCGTCGCCGTGAACGCTCCAATCGGCGCATCCGGAAACGCCTCGCGCAAATCATGCAGCGCTTCATACTCCGGCCTGAACGATGCTCCCCATTGCGAAATGCAGTGCGCCTCATCAACCGCGATCAGCGTCACATCCAGCTTCTGCAAGGCCGCGATCATCCGCTCGGTCATCAGGCGCTCCGGCGCCAGATACAAAATCCGCACCAGCCCCGCCGCCACCCGCTTCCAGATCTCAACATTGTCCTCGCGCGATGCTGCCGAATTGATCGTCTCAGCCGCAACGCCAGCAAGCTTTAGTGCCGCCACCTGGTCTTGCATCAGCGCCACCAAGGGGGAAACCACAATCGAAAGCCCCTGCTTCACCAGCGCCGGCACCGGGTAGCAAATTGACTTGCCGGACCCCGTCGGCATGACCGCCAGAACATGCCGCCCATCGATCAGATGATCGACAATCTCCTCCTGTCCCGGCCTGAACCCGTCGAAACCAAATACCTCGCGCAAAACCTTTGATTTCGCCG
>CAZAMS010000025.1:0-1851 GCA_964486305.1 uncultured Aestuariivirga sp. | reverse complement strand
TCGCTCGGATAGCGCAATTTGCTCCGGTCATACCGGACCCGGTTCGCAGACGTCCACATCGAAGGCCTCCTTGAGAATCATCCCAAGGGCCATTGAATCACAACCGATTCATCCAATTCAAGGACTCCGCGGACAGACACTTAGCGATCTTTCTACTGCGTGATCATCCGGCAGGATGCAACCTGTCAGGCCGCCGTCATTTTTTTCGCCGCGGCGAAAAGTGCGGCAACCAAAGGCGACAGCGGCTCACGGTTCACCGCCACCAGGCCCACCGCATGTTCCACCGCGGGTTCGACCAATGGCACCGCCTTCACCCCTTCCATCGGCCCCAGCGCATTCTGGAAATATTCCGGCATGATGCTGGCCAGCCCCATGCTGCGCACCGATGAGAACAGGTTCATGATCGAATTGGTTTCCAGCCGGGGCGAGGGCTGGGCGTTCGCCGCAAGAAAGGCCCGGTCGATGATCCGGCGGTTCTGCATGTTGGGCGTGAGCAGGCAGAGCGGCAACTGCGCCGCCTCGAACCAGGTGACGGATTTGGCTTTAACCAGTTCATGGGCCTCGCTCACAAACAGGCAATAGCGCTCGCGGTAAAGCACCGCTTGCAACAGACCTTCGACGGGTTCGTTATCGAGATAGGTAACTCCTGCCTCAATCGAAAAATCATGCAGTGCCCGGATGATTTCTTCCGACGAGTGGGAGAGAATGGAAAAATCCACCGAAGGATGCGGCCCCTGCATGGCCTTGGTGAGTTGCGACACCATGGGGAGCGCCGAAGGCACCACGCCCAGCACCAGGCGGCCGACGAGCTCGCCCTTCTTGCCCTTGATCTGCGCCAGCTCCTGGTTCAGCGACTGCCAGCTGTCGAGAATGAGATGGGCCCATTTCAGCACGCGCTCGCCCTCGGGCGTGAGGCCGATATAGCGCTGGCCGCGCTCGACGATGGGAACCCCAAGCTCCTGCTCAAGCTGGCGGATGCGCCCCGAAAGCGTGGGCTGGGTGACGTTGCAGGCCTGCGCCGCCCGGGTGAAATGCTTCTCCCGCGCCAATGCCGCGAGATACTGAATTTGACGGATGTCCATGGGGGCAGGCTAGCGGGGAAGGGGCGGGAAGGCAAAGGGGGCGGCGTTGCGCGTGCCCAGCATTCATGGGCGCTAAATTTCGTAAAGCTCAAACTGGTTGCTGTCGCGTGACAGCAGCTGCATCAGTTTCGGATGAATGAACAGTTTTTCCTTGCTGGCCTCAACCTCTGCCAGCACGCCGATTTCCACCAGTTGTTTCAGGTAAAGCGAGGCGGTCTGCCGCTTGGCGATTTTGGCTTCGGTCAGGTTGCTGATCCGGCAATAGGGCAGTTCAAATATCAGGCTGACCAGTTCGTGGCTGTAAATCTTGGGCAGCCGTTGGCGCACGTAGGCAAAGGTATGATCCGTCAGCTCGCTGATCGCTGAAATTTTTGCCGTGGTCCAGTTCGCCGTTTCCTCAACGCCTTTGATGAGATAGAGGAGCCATGGTTCCCATACATCCTCGCGTGTCACCTGCAGCAGCAGGCGGTAATAGTCAGCCCTGTTATGAATGATGTAGCGGCTTAAATAGAGAATGGGCAGGGTTAAAAGATCTTCCTGAATAAGAAACAGGCTGTTCAGCACACGTCCCGTCCGGCCATTGCCATCGGTGAAGGGATGAATGGCTTCAAACTGGTAATGGCCTACGGCCATGCGGATCAGGGGATCAAGTGCCGTTTCGTTGTGTATGAAGCGCTCCCAGTTCGCCAGCAGTTCGCGCAAATGCGCTTCGCCTTCGGGCGGCGTGTAGATGGTTTCGCCCGTGGCATCATTCTTGAGCATTGTTCCG
>CAZAMS010000024.1:0-17718 GCA_964486305.1 uncultured Aestuariivirga sp. | reverse complement strand
GCGCCCTTTCGGAACTGGAAAAAGCGCAGGAAACAAGCGATGGCATGACCATCGGCGTCAAGAGGAGCGCATAGTGGGCAAGGTTACGGGCTTTCTTGAAATCGACCGGCAGGAGCGGAAATATGCCCCTGCCGCTGACCGCGTGCGCCACTATAATGAATTCATCATTCCGCTTTCGGAAGAGGGAACACGCAATCAGGCGGCGCGCTGCATGGATTGCGGCATTCCCTATTGTCACAATGGCTGCCCGGTGAACAACCAGATTCCGGACTGGAATGATCTGGTTTACAACAACAGGTGGGAAGAAGCTTCGCGCAATCTTCACTCCACCAACAATTTTCCCGAGTTCACCGGCCGCATCTGCCCTGCTCCCTGTGAGACGTCCTGCACGCTGAACATTGACGACAATCCCGTCACCATAAAATCCATCGAATGCGCCATCGTTGATCGTGCGTGGGCTGTGGGCTGGGTGAAGCCGGAAATTGCGCCGGAAAAAACCGGAAAGAAAATTGCCGTTGTTGGTGGCGGTCCTGCGGGCCTGGCGGCGGCACAACAACTGGCGCGCGCCGGACACAATGTTCATCTCTTCGAGAAGAACCGCAAGGTCGGCGGGCTCCTGCGCTATGGCATTCCTGATTTCAAAATGGAAAAGCATCACATTGACCGGCGTGTGGCGCAGATGGAAACCGAAGGTGTCACCTTCCACTATGGCGCTCACATCGGCGTCACCCAGGATGCCCAGCAACTGGTTGACAGTTTTGATGCTGTCCTGATGACCGGGGGTGCAGAAAAGTCACGCGACCTTCCCATTCCGGGCCGTGAACTCGCCGGCATTCATCCCGCCATGGATTTTTTGCCACAGCAGAACCGCCGGGTATCAAAAGAGTCACCACTCGACAACAAACCCATTCTCGCCGGTGGCAAGCATGTGATTGTCATTGGTGGTGGTGACACGGGTTCCGATTGCATTGGCACATCGCACCGCCAGGGCGCTTTGTCGGTGACCCAGCTGGAAATCATGCCACGGCCGCCCGAGAAGGAGAACAAGCCGCTAGTCTGGCCCGACTGGCCGCTGAAGTTCCGCACCTCTTCCAGCCAGCAGGAAGGGGCAGACCGGGATTTCTCCGTCGTCACCAAATCTTTCTCCGGTGAAAATGGCGAAGTAAAGAAGCTGCATTGCGTTAGGGTCGATGGCAAGATACAGCCCATTGCAGGAACCGAATTTGAACTCAGGGCTGATCTCGTATTGCTCGCCATGGGTTTCTTAGGCCCTGTGCAGGAGGGCATGCTCGCGTCGCTCGGTGTCAAACTTGATGGCCGCGGCAATGTGGAAGCGAACATGATGAATTACAAATCCGGCATCCCTAAGGTTTTTTCCGCGGGTGATATGCGGCGCGGACAATCGCTTGTGGTGTGGGCCATCCGCGAGGGCCGCCAGGCTGCACGCGCGGTGGATGAATTCCTCATGGGGGAGACCACGCTGCCGCGCTAGCGCGTGATCAGGAAAAGTGGACTTCCGGTTTTCCGTCCGATCACGCGCCAACATTGAATCGACGATCACTTTTGTCACTTTAGGTCGACTCGACCTAAAGTGACCGTGATCTAGTCACTCCGCCGGCTTGGTGTAGCTGAAATCATCAAAACGGCCGGCAGGTGCGGGCTGGGCCTGGCCCAGGATAAACAGTTTTTCCGCTTCGCTACCGGGAACGATGTCGGAGCGGGAAATTGCCGGAACGACGATATTTCCGGCGAGCACCCGCGCCAGTTCGGAGATCAATTTGCCATCAGGCTGGAAAGTAACAGAGGTTCCATCTACGTTTTTTTGCCCAAACATTGGAACAACGGTAACGGCAGGCGTTGACAGGGTTACCGACGGTGTAATTGCCGGTGGCGTTTCAAATTGGCCAGCGCCAATGACCCGTTTGATTTCAGCCAGCAGGAGCTGGCCGAAGCGATTGTTGCCCTGTTTGAAAAACTTAACGCCATCCCTGGAGCGCAGCTTTCGCACCTCGCCTGTATCATCGGGGCCCTTGTCGGTGTAGTTGCCATCGGGCCCTAAAAAAGCGCCACGCAAATCCACATAGATTTGCCCTTTGCTCTGGACTTCCTGCTTTTGCAGGGCGGCCAGTATCTGCATATCAGCGTCATACTTTGCGTCCCCCATGGGTGGGATGCTGACCCAAAACACCTTCACACCGGCGCCATTAAGAACATCCAGCAATCGGTCAAGCCTGGCCTCATAGGCCGCGGTCCATTCCGGCGTATTAAAGACAAGCCTGAAATCACCTTCGCGGATCGTCTGACGGTCATTTGCACCCAGGAGAACGACGACCGATTTAAAGTCTTTGCCTTCCATGATCTTGGGAAGACTCTCGACCCAGTCATAAACCTCAGGACGGGCAATTCCTGATGTTTCCTGAAAACGGTTGACGATCTCAAACCTGGATTCAGGTTCAGCCATGCGGCTGAGCCCTGCCCCCAAGCCTCCGGCCAGAGCATCGCCAATGATCAGAATACGGTAGGTGTCATCAACGGGTTGCTGGATTACCTCTTCGGTTGATTGCGATCCCATGATTGGCGCATTCTCAAATGACTGGGCCTGCACCAGAGAACCGCTGAAAATCAAGCCTAGAGATGCGATGACAAGGCGTAGCAACATATCAGCATACTAACCCGCGTTTTGCAGGCGCTCAAGCAGCTTGGCGCTGGGCTTGCCATCGAGCGGCAGGCCCACACTTTTCTGATAGGCAATGATGGCCTCATAGGTTCTGGCGCCGAAGCGGCCATCGCTGCCCCCGGTTTCAAAGCCCAATCGTGACAAGCGCTTTTGAAGCTCCACGCGCTGGGCAAAACTCAAATCAAAATTAAGGTCAGGCCAAGTGCCAATAATGGGCCCGGATCCCCGTATGCGATCCGCCAGATGTCCCACGGCAAGCGCATAGGAGTGGGAAAAATTATAATCCATGATGGACAGGAAATTCCTGGTGACCAGAAATGCCGGGCCATCGATGCCTTGCGGAATCATCACGAAGGCATCGGCATGTGGTGCATTGAAATTGCCGCCACTTGCGGGGATCACGCCGAGTTTCACCCATTCGGACACGGGGCGCCATTTGCTGCGGCCAATCAGACCCTTGTTGAATTTCGCAGGCAGGGAAACTTCCCAGCCCCAGGGGCGATCGGATTTCCAGCCTGCCTTGGCCAGATAATTTGCGGTTGAGGCAAGGGCGTCTTCCTTGGAACCCCAGATATCCTTCTTGCCATCGCCGGTCCAATCCACCGCATAGGCCAGATAGGATGTGGGGATAAATTGCGTGTGTCCCATAGCAGCGGCCCAGGAACCGGTGAAATCCGTGGGTTGCCGCATGCCTTTCTTCAGTATCTTGAAGGCGGCGATAAGCTGTTCGCGGGCATATTGTTTTTTTCGCCCGGCATAGATGAGGGTGGCCAGGGAGCGCATGACGCCCATGGAGCCCTTGTCCTTGCCGAAATTTGACTCCATGCCCCAGATTCCTAGAAGAATATGCCGGTCAACACCGTACTTCTTTTCAATTGCTGACAGAAGTGCGGCCTCGCTGCCTTTCATCTGCTGGCCCGTATCGATGCGGATGGGCGTCACAGCCCTGGCGAGATAGGCAGAGGTCGTCGAGGTGAATTCCGGCTGGGTCGCGGCCAGTTTCAGAACGGCGGGGTCGGGGTCGGTAACACCTGCGAATGCCGCGTCAAAGAGAGAGCGGGAAATGCCGGCCGCTTTTACCCTCGGCCAGAGCGACTGGATAAAGGCCTCAAATTTTGCATCCGCATGGGCCACTGAGGTGAACAATGGCGTGGCAATGAGCAATGCAGCGAGAAGTCTTTTCAGCATATGAACCGTCCCTGATCCAAACCTGGCGATTCGCCGCCAGATGTTGCAAGCTTAGCAGGATTGGAGAAAAGCCGCCAAATGCGGCGTGAATCAGGCTGCGTTGCGCCGCAAAAGGTGATTTTCCCAGGCCAGCGCCGAAGCAACAATTGTATCAAGATCATTGAACTTCGGCTTCCAGCCCAAAATGGCCTTGACCCGGTCTGCGCCAGCAACGATAGCGGCGGGATCACCAGCCCGGCGCGCTACCCTATTGGCCTTGATGGGGCCGCCATGGGCCTTTTCGACGGCGCGTATCATTTCAAGAACCGAATAGCCCTTGCCATAGCCGCAATTGAAAATGCCGCTTTCGCCGCCCCGGCGCAGGTGGGAAAGCGCGTCCATATGGGCTGAGATCAAATCACTCACATGAATGTAATCACGCAGGCAGGTGCCATCGGGAGTGTCGTAATCGGTGCCAAAGACATCCATGAATGGGCGCTGGCCAAGAGCCGTCTGACACGCCACCTTGATCAGGTGGGTGGCGCGCGGCGTTGATTGGCCAGAACGGCCCTTGGGATCGGCTCCGGCCACATTGAAATAGCGCAAGGCCACATAATTCAGGCCATGGGCGGCGTGGGTGTCACGCAACATCCATTCGGTCATGAGTTTTGAGGTGCCGTAGGGAGAAATTGGAGCGGGTGCTGCGGTTTCGAACACGGGCTGGGCCAGGGGATTGCCATAGACAGCAGCGGTTGAAGAGAAGATGAAACGCGGAATTCCCGCCTTCACGGCGCTGGCAAGAAGGGTTCGCGATTTCACCGTATTGTTGAGATAGTAACTCAGCGGATCGCTCACGGAATCGGGCACGACGATTGAACCGGCAAAATGCACGACGGCGTCGAACTTGTACGCGGCCATCAGGCGGGCGAGGAAATCAGCGTCGCCGATATCGCCTTCGACCAGTTTCGCCTGGGGGGCCACGGCCCACCAGAAACCGGTTGACAGATTATCGATCACCACAACATCTTCACCGGCATCAGCGAGCGCCAAAACCATGTGGCTGCCGATATAGCCTGCACCACCCGTCACCAGAACTGTCACGATCAAAAATCCCTTTACTTGTCTCGGCCTATGCTAGATTGAATTTTACGAAAACTGTACTGCGGCTCTCCTGCCGTTCAATTTTTGGTTAAGAGCACGTTAACATGCAACGCCCGATCAAGAAGGCAATATTTCCGGTGGCTGGTTTGGGCACGCGGTTTTTGCCCGCCACCAAGGCCATGCCCAAGGAAATGCTGACGATCGTTGATAGGCCCCTCATTCAGATTGCCGTTGATGAGGCCCGCGAGGCCGGCATTGAGCATTTTATTTTTGTGACAGGCCGCAACAAGAGCGTGATCGAAGATCATTTTGACAAGCAATATGAACTGGAATCAACGCTGCGCAAGCGCGGCAAGTCGGTGGAACTTGATATCCTCGAAGAGGATTTGCCGGCAGCCGGGCAGACCAGTTTTACCCGCCAGCAGGAACCCCTTGGCTTGGGCCATGCCATCTGGTGCGCACGCAACATGGTTGGTGATGAGCCCTTTGCGGTCCTGCTGCCGGACATGGTGATGCACGCAAGGCCCGGATGCCTGAGCCAGATGATTGCCACCTACAACGAGCGCGGCGGCGGCAATGTCATCGCGGTTGAGAAAGTGGGCTTAGACCAGGTGCATCGGTATGGTGTGGTGGGTGCCAAGGACTGGCGTGGCAATGGCTTTACCATTGACAAAATGGTTGAAAAACCGCGGCAGGAAGACGCGCCATCAAATCTGATCATTTCCGGGCGCTACATTCTGCAGCCCGAAGTCTTTGATGAAATCTCGTCGCAGCCTCCGGGTGCTGGCGGGGAAATTCAAATCACCGATGCCATGATCCGCCTGATGGCACGCCAGCCCTTCCATGGCCTTGTCTATAAGGGTACCACCTATGACTGCGGCGACAAGCTGGGCTTTCTGGCGGCAAATATTGCCTATGGTTTGGAGCGCGATGACCTGGGGCCAGGATTTCGTCTGGTATTGCAAAAACTGGTGGCCGACCACGGCGGCCGCGTAACCTGGAAAGCCGAGTGACGCTGCTACTGACTCAACACAATTCCTGTCATGACACGCTGGTCATTATAGTTGCCGCCTGATGAGGCTGCCTCAAACCACGTGCCTTCATAGCCTGCAGTCCATGCCACGTTGGGATTGAATTGCCATTCTACACCGAGCTTTGAATCAATAGTTTTGTTCGTTTCACCGGAACCCTTATCTAGTTCAAATCCCAGCTCCGCATGGAATTTTACATTTTCCCGCAGAGCATGGATGACTTCAACACGACTCAAGTAAGTTTTTGATCCTGATGATGTAGCAGAAGCTGTCTCGTTCAGTGTCGTCAGGAGGGTTAGTAGTACCGAGGTTAATTCGGTAGGTTTCCATGCCAGATTGCCATTGATGCCAAATACATCATTGGTCGCCAGGGTTGGATCCGCGTAGTTGCGAACTGAATAGACCAAAGCCGCCTCACCAGACCAAAGGGGGCCACGGTCCATGGAAACGCCCGCACTGGCGGTAAGACCTTGTGAGTTGCGACCAAGCCCAAAGCGATCCATTTTTTCATCTCGAAAACTTGGCGCATAGGTGAGCTCCACGAAAGGCTTCAAGGCGGGTGTGTCCGTATAGGACAATCTCAAGGTGGCCGAAGGGGTGTAATTGTTGCGATCAGAATTGTCTTCATTGCCACCCCCTGACAAGGTGGTATCATCATAGATTTGCCGCTCAATGCCTAATTTCAACTGTCCCTCGACAGGGTCGAAATCTTGAATGATGGCAGCGCTTGCATTCAACGTATGAGCCGGGGGAACACCATTGACTGTATTGATTTCACTGCTTTCAGAACCTGTCTGATCAAGGTTGTAACCTGCCTCAAATTCAGCACGCGTAGTGTGGCGAATATCCAATCTGAATTTGGTGGCAATATCGGCTTGCTGTGAGTTGAAGATGTGGTTTTTTAGATAGGATATGAGATCACTGGTGGCTTGGCCTGTCCACGAATGGCGTATCCAATCACTTTCAAAAAGCAGGGAAGGCCTCAAATACAGGCCAATATCAGACTGGGCATTGGTCGGGGCCTTGGCAACATTGCTGGTGTAAAGGGTTCCCGCTTCAAGGGAGGGATAAAGAGTAATCCCCCCAAGTCTCACACCTTGAGCGGCAAAGGGATCTGTGACCTGGCTGATACTCTTCAACGGCACCTGTTCTTCTTCTGGCGCGATTGTGAGAGATGGCGCAACGACTGGCTGTTCGACAGGGTCCGTTTGCTCTTCATCATCGGCAATCGTCGGGCGGAGCAAGTCGACGGTTTCGCCGTGAGCTGCGGAAGCTGCGCCATAAAGGCCTGCCACCACGCAAACTGACAACAGGCGCAGACCAGACGTCACGTTATCATTCTCCTCAACCCATGGAAAATAGCGAAATTATGGTTAATAGGGAGTTGACGGCCACCCTTTCCTTTTGGCCTCCCGCAGCCTATTTTCCGAAACATGCCGATGAAATTGCAAAGCAGTACGACCTCCGTTCGCGATGAGCGACTGAATTCCGCACGCCGCACCCTTGAAACGGAAGCAAGCGGCATGGCTGAGCTCATTGCCTCCCTCACGGGAGAATTGGGAGTGGCGATCGCCAATGCCGTAGAGTTGATTTCGGCGTCCAAGGGCCGGGTCATCATCTCAGGCATGGGGAAAAGCGGCCACGTCGGTCGCAAGATTGCTGCCACGCTGGCTTCAACCGGAACGCCTGCCCTGTTCGTTCACCCCGCTGAGGCCAGCCACGGCGACCTCGGCATGATCACCACGCAGGATGTGGTTGTGATGCTGTCGAACTCGGGCGAATCCGCCGAACTCATCGACATCTTGAATTACACGCAGCGCTTTGCGGTTCCACTGATCGCCATGACAACGCGGGCGGACAGTTCTTTGGGCCGCGCTGCCGATATCGTGCTTGTGCTGCCGCAGGCCCGTGAGGCCTGTCCAAATGGCCTGGCACCAACCACTTCAACGCTTCTGCAATTGGCCCTTGGTGATGCCTTGGCCATCGCGCTTCTCGAAGACAAGGGATTCACCGCCAAAAATTTCCGTGAGTTCCATCCCGGCGGAAAACTTGGGGCGCAATTGAAGCATGTCTCGGACGTCATGCGGAAAGGAGAAGCCCTGCCGCTTTCCCGGCCGGCCACAAAGATGTCCGATGCGCTTGTCGTTATGACGGAGAAAGCCTGCGGCTGTCTTGGCATCATTGATGACCAGGGAAAATTGATTGGCATTCTCACTGATGGCGATCTTCGTCGCCACATGAGCAGCGATCTGTTGAGCATGAAGGTTCAGGATGTGATGACGAAATCGCCTAAAACAATTGAACCCGATGCCCTGACAAGTGAAGCGTTGGAAATATTGAACGGGGCCAGCATCACCTGCATATTTGTGATTGATGAGGCCGCAAAACCTGTGGGCCTCATTCACATTCATGATCTCTTGCGCATTGGTGTGACTTAAACTTCGGTCACACGCAGTTTCATGCCTTCCACGGCTGCCACACGAACCGTAGCCCCCTTTGCCAGGTTTGGCCCAAGCACGTCCCAGCGGGCTCCTTCAATATTGAGTTTGCCCTGCCCATCGATGATGGGTTCTGAAAGCACGTAGGACTTGCCGACAAAACTGTAGATGCGCTGGTTGAGATTGGGCTGGTCGCTGTTCTGCAGCCTGCTTTTCGAATACCAGGGCCGGGCGAGATAAACATAGACGAGGGAGAATCCGGCAAAAGCCAGCAGCTCAAGTTGCCAGGATAAATCGATGAAGTAATCGGTGATGCCTACGGAAGCCGCCGCAAAGGCAAGCCACATCAGGAAAACGCCCGGCGCCAGCAGTTCCATGAACAACAGGACACCGGCTGCAATCCACCAGAACCAAATGCCTAAAAAGGGAAACAGCTCCTGCATGATCGGATACCCCTATGGTTTCTGGGTTACGCCGGGTATGGGCAATCCGCCCTTGCGCCTTGGCGTCTCGGTTGAGCCACCGCCAAAGGCTTCGCGGGCGATTTCGGCGATGCCGCCAATCGAACCCAGGATGGATGTGGCATCCAGCGGCAGCATCAAGATTTTCTGGTTTGGCGATTGGGCCAAAGCCTCGAGGGCCTTCACATAATTATTGGCGACAAAATAGTTGATGGCCTGGACATTGCCATTGGAAATGGCGTTGCTCACCAGTTCCGTGGCCTTAGCTTCGGCTTCCGCAGCGCGCTCACGGGCCTCTGCATCCTTGAAGGCGGCTTCCCTGCGGCCTTCGGCCTGCAGGACCACGGATTGCTTTTCACCCTCGGCCTTGAGAATGGCAGCCTGACGCAAGCCCTCTGCCTCAAGAATTGAGGCGCGCTTTTCACGCTCGGCCTTCATCTGACGGCCCATGGAGTCAACGAGATCGCGCGGCGGATTGATGTCCTTGATTTCAATGCGGGTCATCTTCACGCCCCACGGATTGGTGGCCTGGTCAACAACGCCCAAAAGCTTGTGATTGATGTCATCGCGCTGCGACAAGAGACTGTCGAGTTCCATGGAGCCCATCACGGTACGAATGTTGGTCATCACCATGTTGATAATTGCATTTTCGAGATTGACCACTTCGTAGGTTGCCTTGGGCGCATCCATGACCTGATAAAACGCCACACCATCCACGGTCACCATGGCGTTGTCCTTGGTAATAACTTCCTGGCTGGGAACCTGAATGACCCGCTCCATCATGTTCATCTTGGCGCCGATACGGTCAATGAAGGGAACAATCAGCCCGAGGCCGGGGCCAAGGGTGCGGACATAGCGGCCAAATCTTTCAACCGTGTAATTATAGCCTTGGGGCACCATGCGGATGGCCCGCAGGAGGTAGAACACGACGACGGCAAGGATTACCAGAACAAGTATGCCGGGGCCTTCAAACATCGCCTATCTCCTTCAGGTTCAAACGACTGCACTATAGATAGGAATTCATTCTGAATCTTGCAAGGATTTTGTTGCCATCAATAGGCAAAATCACGAAATACCCGCTCAATATTGCCATTCCAGGCGCCGCGGCAGAGATCAAGCAGGTTTTCGGCGGCGGTTTTCCCGGTGTTTGCGGTCTCATCAAGCACATCGAGGAACGAGGCTTCGGATTTACCCTTGCAACCCTGTTGGTTGCGCTGCTCCAGGCCACCGCGCGAGAGCTTCAAAACATCTTTTGCGATGTCCTGAACTGTCCGTCCACAGATCATGGTTTTGAGACCTTGGCGGGGAACCGCATCGCGCAAGGCCTGCCGTTCCGCAGCGGTCCAGTTCTTAACCATGTCCCAGGCCGCATCGAGGGGCCCATCCTCATAGAGCAGTCCGGTCCAGAAGGCTGGCAAGGCGCACAATCTACGCCAAGGACCTGAATCACTGCCGCGCATTTCCAGATATTTCTTCAAGCGCACCTCGGGGAAAATCGTGGTGAGGTGATCATTCCAATCCTTCAGCACAGGTTTCTCACCGGGCAATTGCGGCAGTTTTCCACCTAAGAACTTGCAAAAACTTTCACCCGCCGTATTGATATATTTCCCATCGCGCATCACGAAATACATGGGCACGTCGAGGGCGTAGTCGACATAGCGCTCAAACCCCATGCCTTGCTCAAAGGCGAAGGGCAGCATGCCAGCGCGGGCATTGTCCGTATCGGTCCATACTTCCGAACGGAATGACAGGAAGCCATTGGGCTTGCCTTCAAGGAAGGGCGAATTTGCAAACAGCGCCGTGGCCACGGGTTGCAAGGCCAGCGAGACACGAAGCTTCTTCACCATGTCCGCTTCGGAACCAAAATCCAAATTCACCTGCACGGTGCAGGTTCTGAACATCATGTCGCGGCCATAACGGCCCACCTTGTCCATATAGGGCGCCATGATCTTGTAGCGGCCCTTGGGCATCACGGGTGTTTCGGCCCGCGTCCAGGTAGGCGAAGCGCCAAGCCCTAAAAATCCAATGCCCAAGGCATCGCCAATTTCGCGCACCTGCACCAGATGTTCATGCACCTCTTCGCAGGTGTCGTGGACGGTTTTTAGAGGGGCGCCTGAAAGTTCGAACTGGCCGCCGGGTTCAAGGGAGACATTGCCCATGCCTTGGGGATCGCTGAGTGCGATGATATTGTCGTTCTCGTAAACACCTTGCCAGCCATAGCGGTCACGCAGGCCTTCCAAAAGGGCGCGAATGGAACGGGTACCTTCGTAAGGCACAGGTTTCAATGTATCGGTGAGAAAGGGGAATTTTTCGTGTTCGGTGCCGATGCGCCAGTCTGACTTGGGCTTCGATCCCTTGCTCAAGGCTTCGGTGAGTTGGGTTTTGGTTGCAATGGGCTCAAGCGCTTCTTGAGTGTCGGGAGTGGGTCCGCTCACGGGGGTTATCCTTGTTGCCTTTTGCCCGAAACATCTAGGCGGTGGGACCTATTCCGGCAAGTCAAAGATTATAGGCCCATCCATCAGGATTTGTGATGGTTGCCCCAGTCTCCGGCCAGGGCCTGCACGAGGGTCAATGCCGCAATGGCCGCTGTATCGGCGCGCATGATGCGCGGGCCCAAGGAGATGGGGACCACAAAATCTTGGGATTTCAGCAATTTTTTTTCATCATCAGTAAAACCCCCTTCGGGGCCCACCAAAACTGCCGAGGGCGACCGCAAAGCCTTGAGGCTTTCGAGGGGATTGAAGGCAATCTTGGTTTCATCGCAGTAAACCAGCGACCTGCCTTTTTCCCATGCAGCGAGAATCTTCTCCAGTTTTTCCGGTTCCAGCACTTCCGGGATATGCACCAGATTGCATTGCTCGGCGGCTTCAATGACATTGGCCCTCATGCGATCAAGATTCACCCGCTCGACCACGGTGCGGCTCGTCATCACCGGGCGCAAACGGCGGGCGCCCAGTTCCGTCGCCTTCTGCACCACGTAGTCCAAACGCGCATGCTTGAGGGGTGCGAAGATATAATCAATATCGGGCGGTAATTTCGCCTCGGCCACAAGCTTTTCACAACGCAGGGAGACAGATTTTTTAGCCGCGGTGGCAAGATAAGCAAGCCATTCCCCATCCCGGCCATTGAAAGCGCGCACCGCATCGCCCGCAGACAATCGCAAGACGCTGGTCAAATAATGCCCCTGTTCGCGGCTGAGGTTGATTTCCCCGTTTGCCGACAGGGTTTCCTCAATGTGAAGGCGAGGTGTGGTTTTCATAATCGCCCTGATGTAACACGGGCACCATGACTGAGACCAGCCACCACATTGCTGATGCCGGAAGAGATAATTGGGTTGAGCGCTTGTTGCCTCCTGCACTGCAGCCCTACGCCCAACTCATGCGGCTGGACCGGCCCATTGGCTGGTGGCTTCTGCTGCTGCCATGCTGGTGGGGATTGTTTCTGGCGCAGATATCAGGCGGTGGCGGCTTGCCAAATCTGTGGTTTGCTTTCCTGTTCTTGGTGGGCGCCATCATCATGCGTGGGGCGGGATGCACCCTCAATGACATTGTTGACCGGAAGTTTGACGCCCTTGTCACACGCACGCGTTCACGGCCCATACCTTCCGGCCGCGTCAATGTCAGCCAGGCTTTTGTGTTTCTTGCCGTCCACTGCCTCATTGGCCTTGGCATTCTGGTGCAATTCAATCTTTACACGATCGTGCTGGGCAGCGCTTCCCTGCTCATCATTGCGGTCTATCCCTTCATGAAACGCATCACCAACTGGCCGCAGCTGGTTTTGGGCCTTGCCTTCAATTGGGGTGCGCTTGTGGGCTGGAGCGCGGTTCAGGGGTCGCTCGCCTGGCCACCGCTTGCGCTCTATCTCGGCGGTATTTTTTGGACACTGGCCTATGACACAATCTATGCCCACCAGGACAAGGAGGACGATGTGCTCATCGGGGTGAAGTCGACAGCCCTGCAGTTTGGCGAAAGCACGAAAGGCTGGCTTATCGGTTTCTTTATCCTTGCCCTCCTTTCAATTGATGCCGCACTTTGGCTTGCAGGCGCATCCTTCATCGCCCATATGGGTGTGGTTCTCGCTACATTTCATGCCGGGTGGCAGATCAAACGATTTGAATTAAACAATTCCGCCCTTTGTCTTCGCCTGTTCAAATCCAATCGTGAATTTGGGTTTATCATTGCTAGTTTTCTTTTTCTGGATTGCCTTATCCCATGACTGATGACCTTCTCAACCTCGCCGAAGATATCCTCGCGCGCGCCAAGAAACTTGGGGCGGACTCATGCGATGCCCTTGCCATTGATTCGCAGGGCACCGACATCGAAATGCGTGAAGGCGAAATTGAAAAGCTTGAAAGAACCGAGTCCCGTGGCCTGGGCTTGCGGGTTTTTATCGGTCAATCCTCGGCATTGATTTCGGGCAGTGTCTTTACAACTGAATCACTTGATCGCCTTGCCGAAACAGCCGTGGCCATGGCACGGGCCACACCGCCCGATTCCTTTGCAGGTCTTGCGCCAAGTGAACTCCTCGCAAAGGACACGCCGCAACTCGAATTGATTTCTTCCTATCTCCCGGAGTCCGACAGGCTGAAGGCACTTGCCCTGGAAGTTGAAGGTGCTGCGTTGGCTGTGAAGGGTGTAACGAAATCAGGTGGAGCCAGCGCATCAGCGTCGCAGCGGAAGATTGCCCTGGTGACCAGTGCCGGTTTTGGGCAGACCTATGGGCGCACGAGCCTGTCGCTCAGTGTTTCAGCCATCGCTGGCGAGGGCACGGGGATGGAGCGTGACTATGATTATTCAGCCGCCTGTCATTTTGATGATTTGAAAACACCACAGGAGGTTGGGAAAAGTGCGGGCGAGCGGGCCGTAAAGCGGCTTCGACCACGGAAAATAGCTTCGCAATCGGTTCCTGTTATCTATGACAAACGCGTCGCTTCAAGCCTCCTTGGGCATTTATCCTCGGCAATAAATGGTGCCGCTATTGCCCGTGGTACGAGCTTCCTGAAGAGCCAGATGGGCCAGCAAATTTTTTCAAAGGGTATTTCGATTGTTGACGATCCCCTGCGCCTGCGAGGGTTGGCTTCGCGTCCTTTCGATGGGGAAGGGCTTTCGTGCAGGAAGCGAGAGTTGGTTGCAGATGGTGTCCTCATGGGCTGGGTGCTTGACCTGCGCTCCTCGCGCCAGCTTGGACTTGCACCCACTGGCAATGGGTCGCGGGGGCTGAGCAGTCCGCCCGGTCCTTCCACATCAAATCTTCATCTGGAACCGGGGCAACTCAGTCCTGAACAGATGATTGCCCCGATCAAACAGGGGCTCTATATCACTGAACTTATCGGCAACAGCGTCAACATGGTGACTGGTGATTACAGCCGGGGTGCATCGGGCTTCTGGATAGAAAATGGGCAACTGGCATTTCCGGTCAGTGAAATTACGATTGCCGGAAATTTGCGTGACATGTTCATGACGCTTGAACCGGCCAATGATCTCATATTCAAATCTTCAACAAACGCGCCTACCTGCCGGGTTAAAGGATTGACCATTGCAGGCACCTGAGCTGTGCGCGAAAATACACAACCGCGACTATTGAGGCTTCCCATTCATGCCAACGCCTGAAAAGAAATCCACCCCTGCCAAACAACTGGTACATCTGGTCTTTGGCGGTGAACTGAATGACGTGAAGAATGTTGATTTCAAGGATTTGTCCAAGCTGGATGTCGTAGGCTTTTTTCCGAATTACGCCGAAGCTCACCACGCCTGGGTTGGCAAGGCGCGCGAAACCATCGATAACGCCCAGATGCGCTATTTCATTGTCCATTTGCACCGCCTGCTTGATCCCGCAACGGTGACGAAAAAGAGCAAGAAAGCTTAGGGCTCGCAGCATTTGTCTTATTCTCATCATGGCCGTGCTCGACACGGCCGTCTTCTTTCACCGGGGCAGATGCCCGCATCGAGTGCGGGCATGATGAGAAGGGGGAAGGGCCTAGATTAATCCATCCTGCTGAGCTCGCCCAAGGGGATAGGCGATGCAAGGGTTATCAAGCGACAGGCTTTGAAGGCGGGCATTTGCCTGAACGCAATCCCGGTTCATCTGCTGGACCAATTCTTCAACCGAATTGAACTTCTGGTCCGGCCGGATGAGATCGATGAATTCCACCAGGAGGGTTCGCCCATAAAGGTTTTCATTCATGTCAAACAAGTGGACTTCAAGAAAAGTTTGCGCTGTTTCAAAAGTCGGGCGATCACCAAAATACCCGGCGCCGGCCCAGGCCTCTGAATTTTTCACTCCGCCATCGCGCACCCGAACCGCAAAGATGCCGCGAATGGGTTCGGCACCATCTTCCAGAACTATATTTGCCGTTGGAAAGCCAATAGCGCGACCACGCTGGTCACCCCGCACAACTTCTCCCATTACTGTCCAATAGTAGCCCAGCTCCTTGGCCGCTGCGGTCATATGTCCGCGCCGAAGGGCCGAGCGAATTGAACTCGATGAAAATGGCGAGTGGCTATCGCCCTCATCGGCCACCTGATCAACAATGGTCACGTTAAAGCCCAGCTGCTGTCCCTGCTCCTTGAGAATCGTCGGATTACCCTTGCGGCCTTTGCCGAAATGAAAATCATAGCCGGTGACGACATGGGCAACTTTCATTTTCCCGATCAGATATTGTTGGATGAATTCATCCGGCTCCAAAACTGAAAATGCCTTGTCAAAGGTCAGGCTCAAGACGAACGACGCTCCAAGGGCTGATGCCAAGCGGGCCTTCAGCGGAAGGGGCGTCAAGCGAAACACCGGTTCATCGGGTTTGAAAAAGCTTCTGGGGTGGGGCTCAAAGGTTACAATACCCCAAGGCTTGCCCGAGCGCTCGGCCTGATCTCTGGCAACGCCCAGCAATTCCTGATGACCGCGATGGAGCCCATCAAAATTTCCGATGGCTACGACGGCATGCAGGAACTCCTGGGGAATGGGCTCATGGGCCCGAAGCAGACGCATTCACTCTCACTTCACGTTCGCGAAGGCACAAATACCGTCGCTTCGCCCTCAACGACAATCTTGCCATTGGCCTCGCAGAAACAGGCAAACTGCGCCCGGCGCTTGGCCATATCAAGACTTACCACACGGGCCAGGGCCTTCACCGTATCGCCAATACGAACGGGTGCCAGAAAGCGCAGGGTTTGCGATAGATAGATGCTGCCATGGCCCGGAAGTTTCGTGCCAAGGACGGTGGAAATAAAACTGGCGGTCAGCATGCCGTGGGCAATGCGCGATTTGAAAAAAGTTCCGACGGCATAAACCTCATCCATGTGGACCGGATTAAAATCGCCGGAAATACCGGCAAAATTGGTTATGTCGCTTTCCGACACGGTTTTCTCATGGCTGGCCTGCATGCCGACTTCCAGGTCTTCAAAGAAATAGGATGACATTGCGCCAACCCCTCGCCCCATTGTTGCAATGCAGCATCCTAGAAGATGTGGTGCTGCAACACAAATGCAACTTAAGGCTTATTCCCACACCAAGTGGTGAAGAATTCTAACAATTTTGGCGTGAGGAACGATGGCCTGAACACGGGCCAGGGTGGCGTCAAGGCCGTCAGAGGCATCGGTTACACCATCGGCCACCAGGACAACATCGAGGCCATTATCCGCGGCTCCTTTGATGTCGGTTTCCGGTCCGTCACCGATGGCCAGCACTTTCGATCTTTCGAATTCGCGCCCGGCAATGGCTCCTGCCTTGTGGAGCGCCAGACTGTATATGGGCTCATAGGGCTTGCCCGCCATCAAAACGCGGCCACCGATTTCAGCATATTTTTCAGCCAAGGCACCGGCGCAATATAAAAGCCTGCTTCCCTTCCGCACCATCTTGTCAGGATTGGCGCAAATCATCGGAAGCTTCAGCTCTTTCATGCGCGCCAGCAGATCTACATAATCCGCAGGCGTTTCCACATCGTCGTGGGCAAGACCCGTGCAAAGCACGGCGTGGGCCTTGTCCAGGGCAACTCTTTCCACCGTTTGGCCCTCAAGGACCGAGAGGTCTCGCGCCGGACCAAGATGATAGACCTTGCCCCCTGCATGATCGTTGACCAGGGTTTGGGTCACGTCACCTGAGGTTACAACACGGTCGTAGCTTTGTGGCGGAACGCCAATGTGAGCCAACTGTCGAACAACATCTTTTGCAGTGCGTGGCGCGTTGGTAACAAGAATTACAATGCCACCCTGTTTCCGGTGCTGGGACAGCGCGTGGGCTGCTGCCTCGTAACAGGTGATGCCATTATGGACCACGCCCCAAATATCACAGAGCCAAACCGGATAGTCAGCAGACAGGTTCTTCATGGGGCTTATGCGGCAACGCTGAGATCATTGGCGGCATTTAGCCCGGCATTGATTTTTACCCGGCGCGGCGGGGCAAAGAAGTGGCCCGCCACGAGGCGCGCGATTTGCGAGGCGGATGCGGCCTGCGCAGAGTCTTCCACGTTGGTCAGCAGTATCTGAAACTGCAGCCTACGGGCCACCTGAACGAAATCAAGCCAGGTTTGGGTCACGCCAAAACCAGGTGCAATCGAACGCGCCTCAATACCAATGAATTTCACCCCGAGATGGCGCAGCGAGGCCAGATCGAGTCCAGCAATGGAGGCCTCGGTCAGGGCCAGGGTCGCCCCCATGCGGGCAATGGCTGCAAGTCCCGAAATGCCAGCTTCATTCAAACCGGCAAGGGCATCATGGGTGAGTTCAAAGACCACGCCTTGCGCCACGTTGTCTGCCTCCGACAGCATTTGGGTCACGAGGGCAATGGCATTTTCGCTCACCAATGTTGCGGCGCCCATGGGAATGAACATGCGCATGGCGGGATGTTTG
>CAZAMS010000023.1:0-1924 GCA_964486305.1 uncultured Aestuariivirga sp. | reverse complement strand
TAATATCAGGGGCCAGCACAAGGCATCCCACAGGCTTTCCCAGAAGAGGGCCAAGCGCGCTGCCATTATCTTACGCTCAATTCGAGCCTGTGTGAGTTCAGCCATGCTGGCAGGGATAATAGCACACCTCGGCAATATTGTGCCCAGTGATTTCAATCACAATGTTAAGAGCAGTTACGTCAGTTCTTTGTCTGCCAAAGTGCCAGCTGATCCAGTCCAATAAGTTCTTCATAGGTTTGGCGCGGCCTGACCAACGACCACTTGTCACCCTTTACGAGGACTTCGGCGATAAGCGGTCTTGCGTTATAGGTACCGGATTGAACCGCGCCGTAGGCGCCTGCTGTCATGATGGCCAAAAGTTCACCCTGATCGGGCTTTGGCAAACGCCGTGCCTTGGCAAGGTAGTCACCGGTTTCGCATACGGGGCCCACTATATCGGCCGTGATCTCGGCTGCTCTTCCGGCGGGCTTCTTCACGGGGATGATGTCGTGATAGGCGTCATAGAGGGTTGGCCGGATGAGATCATTCATCGCCGCATCCTGAATGACGAAATAATTCCCGTAATTTTCCTTCACATAGATCACGCGGGACACCAGAATTCCGGCATTGCCGACAATCATGCGGCCGGGTTCGAGCACATATTTCAAACCGAGATGGCCAAGTGTCCGCTTTACCATGGCGGCATATTCATCGGGATGCGGCGGCACGTCATTGGTGCCGCGATAGGGCACGCCAAGGCCGCCGCCCAAATCAAGATGGCGAATATTGTGGCCTTCGGATTTCAGCCGCGTCGTGAGTTCGGCCATCAGCTTGAAAGCCTGTTCAAAGGGTTCGATGTCGGTGATCTGGCTGCCGATATGCATGTCGATGCCGGCGACATCAAGCCCGGGAAGGGCCGCGGCCCGGGCATAGACCTGCGAGGCGCGGGTGAAGGAAATGCCAAACTTATTGTCGGCCTTGCCGGTGGTGATCTTGGCGTGGGTCCTGGCATCGACATCGGGATTGACGCGGATGGAAATGGTGGCGCGCTGGCCGGTGCGCTGGGCCACAAGGGAGAGCAATTCCAGTTCCGGCTCTGATTCCACATTGAAGCAGGAGACGCCCTCCTTCAGGCCCAGCGCCATTTCGCGGGCGGTTTTGCCGACGCCGGAAAAGACGATCTTGCGGCCGGGAACGCTGGCGGCCAGGGCGCGGCGGAGCTCGCCTTCGGAAACTACATCCATGCCAGCTCCGAGGTCCGCCATGGTTTTGATCACGGCCTGGTTGGAATTGGCTTTCATGGCATAGCAGATGGCGTGTTCGCTGCCTTTGAAGGCTTCGCTCATGACGCGGTAATGGCGCTCCAGGGTGGCGGTGGAGTAACAGTAGAAGGGCGTGCCAATTTCGTCAGCGATGAAGTTGAGATCAACATCCTCCGCATGAAGCACGCCATCTCGATAGGCAAAATGATGCATGAATTATTGGGCCTGCTGCAAATTGGGCGCTTCCGGATCGCCGCGCCGGCCGCAGCTGTTCAGCGCGGTGGTGATGCCCGCCAAGAGCAGCAACGTAATGATGAGTTTCATGTGATTCCCCTTACTTCAACAATTTCAGCCAACGCTTGGCTTCGCGTGCAACGTTTGCCGGTGCCGTGCCGCCAAAACTGGTGCGCGAGGCAACGGAGGCTTCGACGGTGAGCACCTTGTAGACATCCCTTGTAATGCGCTTTTCTATTTTTTGCATGTCTTCCAGTTTCAGCTCCGGCAAATCGCAGCCCTGCTTTTCCGCGAGCGCCACGAGCGATCCCGCCGCATGGTGGGCCTCGCGGAACGGCATCTTCAGGCTACGCACGAGCCAGTCGGCCAGATCGGTAGCGGTTGAAAATCCGCTGGCCGCGGCAAGGCGCATGACCTCCGCATTGGGCACAAGGTCTCGCACCATGCCG
>CAZAMS010000022.1:0-19980 GCA_964486305.1 uncultured Aestuariivirga sp. | reverse complement strand
AGTGGATGTTCACCACCGAGAACGCTCGCGAAAAACTCCGCAAAGCCTATCCTGTCAAGGAGTCATAATCTCTCTGGAACGGTACTAGCCGCCGTTCCGCCGGGCGGCCCTGCTCCGCAGTCTGACGCCCTCCTTCCCAAGTTGCCTGAGTCTGGCGGGCCGTTAGGGGAACTGGATGACGGAGAGGAACTGGATGAGGGTTTCGAACTCGCTTCGCATAGGCGCCGCCGCCGTCGTCGCCGGATGCGTCGCTGGCGCCGTGTGTGCCGGCGTCGTTGGCGAAATGGTCACTGGCGCCGCCGGTGCCGCCGGAGACCCTTCAGGATCTGGTTTTGGATCTGACGCACGCTGATTAGCGCTAGCTGTGAGCTTTCAATAGGTTGTCCATCCGGTCCGGATCGGGGAAGCTGTGGTTGCGAAACTGCAGAACCTTCGAGGAGGACCGGATGAACATCCACAAGAATGCGCGGTTGAAACATTCTGTGTTTCCTGGTCTCGCGTGGACAGCACGCTCGCCTGGGATTAGGCTTGGCAGTCTGTTTCCTGTGGAGGGATCATGTTTCGCGCCTGTGCTGTTGCGGCCTTTCTATTTGTTTTGGCAAGCCCTGCCGTTGCCGATGCCATCGATGGCGATTGGTGCGGGGGAAAAGGGCAGCATCTCACCATCAAGGGGCCGGAGATCACAACCCCTTCCGGCGTGACCCTGAAAGGAAACTACGATCGGCATGCATTTGCCTATTCCGCTCCGCCCGGTGAGGACGACGCGGGCAAGGAGATTTTTCTCAAACTGCTCAGCGAAGACTTCATGAATTTCTACCACGTGAAAGACGGCAAGCCCGGGGAACCGGAGTTGTGGCGGCGCTGCGAAGTGATCTCGTGAGGCACGTGTGCGGCCCCCTCATAGGTCGACGCAAGACAATTCTGAGCGGCTCCTTCCCCCGCGTCGGCATTCCCGGGCTGGTGATCTAGACAGGCTTGCTGCTTTATTGGCATTCAGCGAGTTGATAAATCGCTTGGCGGAGGTGCGCCATGAAACTGTCATTCTCGCTTTGGGGTTTCATATGCTTCCTGTCAATGTCAACCTTGGCTGCTGAGCGGTATGATCCATTCACACGCGAATTGATCTGGCCGGACATGCAGTTCACTTCAGCTGCGCGTACGATTGGCGAACCCCATAGACCGGAACTTTATCGCCCAACTGGAAACGGCCCGTTTCCGGCATTAGTTATCATGCCGACTTGCCGCAGACGCATCCCCCGGGATTGGATTGATAGGATCGTGGCCAATGGCTACGTTGTTTTCGCCATTAATCCGCTGACGCCCCGCAAAGTTTCCGACAATTGCACCTCTCCACTACCCGTGCCACTATCACGTCTGATGAAAGACGCTGTAGATAGCGGGCATTTCCTGCAGACACTTCCCTTGGTCGATCCGGCCCGTATTGCTGTCATGGGCTTCTCGCAAGGCGGGCAACTCGTTCAAGCGCTCGCAGGCTCTCCCTATTTGGACAAGCATTCTCCCATTCCGTTTGCCGCAATGCTGGCAGTGTCAACGACCTGCCGCGCTGAGGGTGATCACGTGGCCCAACGGCCATACCCGGTCGATATTCAGTACCTACCGGAAAAAGTTGTCCTTCCCCTTCTGGTCGAGATTGGTGAACAGGATCAGGCCATGTGCCCGGGATTGCTGGAAAAGCAGAAAGCTGAGGGTGCGCCGGTCGAGTTTCATATTTATGAGAAAGCCCAGCACATGTGGATGGACTACGACATGTATGCGAAGCAAAATGAACAAACCATCAAGGATGCCTTGTCTTTCCTGGATCGCCATTTGAAATAGAAATCAGGCTGCAGGTCATGGTGCCCGGCTAGCGCATCGGACGAGCAAGTGGAATCACTTGCGAGAGGAAAGATGCGCCACATTCAAAGTGCCAGAGCAGCTTGTCGACGGTCAGTTGACCGTCGGCTGCTCTAGGGCCAGGCGCCTACCGGATAATTTAGGGTTTTGGATGGGCTGCCCGCCATTTGCCGGCGAGTTGTTCCGCCTTGGCTGTTTGCTCGGAGGTCATCAGCTTTGCCACGATGTCACGATGCCTGACGGCTTCGGCATCTCCTCCATCCGCCGTCAGGCTGAACCACAGATGCGCCTGCACATTGTCCTGGCGCACGCCCTGGCCACTATAGTACATCAAACCCAGACTGTATTGAGCTGGCCTATTACCCTGCTGGGCAGCCTTGCGATACCATTTGGCGGCTTCGGCAAAATCCTGTGGCACGCCCTGGCCGCTGCCGTAGATCATTCCAACTTCGTGCTGGGCCAGCGCATATCCCTGTTTGGCAGACTTGAGATACCATTTTAAAGCTTGCGCATGGCTTTGTGCCACTCCCCTTCCATTGGCATACATCACGCCGAATTTGTATTGCGCGGGTGCATATCCCTGTCTGACGGACTCGCGATACCATTTGAATGCTTCCGCATCGTCCTGTGGCAGCCCTTTTCCAAGGTCGTAGCTGAGGCCCAGATTGTACTGGGCTTTGGCATGTCCCTGCCCGGCAGCCAGACGATACCATTTGGCCGCTTCAGCGTCGTCTTTTGGCACGCCCTGGCCATTTTCATAATTGACGCCGAGATTGTATTGCGCTGTCGCGTTTCCCTGCTCTGCAGCCCTCCGATATCTTTTGACAGCCTCTGCAGGGTTTTGCGGAACCCCCTGGCCATTCTCGTACATCACTCCGAGATTTTGCTGGGCTTCGGCAATTCCCTGATCGGCAGCCTTGCGATACCACTTTGCAGCTTCCGCATAATCCTGCGTTACGCCCTTGCCAGAATGGTACATTCTTCCGAGATTGTGTTGCGCCAGGGCAACTTCCTGATCGGCAGCCTTGCGGTACCACTTTACAGCTTCGGCATAATCCTGTGGCACCCCCTGGCCCTTATCGTACATTGTACCGAGATAGAGCTGCGCTTTGGCATTTCCCTGATCGGCCAGCGGCTTCCACTTCTCCAGCGCGGTCGCATAATCGCCTTTCTGAAATGCGGCATACCCTTCCTGGTATTTCCCCACCCAGGAAACTGCTGGAAGATGAAGCGACATCAGGAGCATCATCAGTATGAACTTGCCAGTCATTTCACCCAGCTCATTCCTTCGTGCGATCTTTTCCCCACGCCGGATTATACTCTGTTCTAGCGGGAAGCCCAGAACATGGCCCATGACCCATTCAACCCCGGCTCCCCGCCGGGGTATGATCCCTGCCGTCGCGGCGGCGAATATAGCCCCCTCGGCCAGCGCATCGGACGAGCAAGTGGAATCACTTGCGAGAGGAAAGATGCGCCAGATTCAAAGTGCCAGAGCAGCTTGTCGACGGTCAGTTGACCGTCGGCTGCTCTAGGTAAGTTGCACTTCCCCGATACGCCGGGAAAGCAAGAGGAATGTCATAATTAACCTCTTGATATGAATCCGAAAAAGGTCGATTTTGCGAGCCGGCGGCTACTGCCACCTGCTTTCTCTCTCCGCACCCTTGGCGCCCTCAGGCCTCACGGGCGCAACGGGTGATCCCGGAGACGATGGACCAACCGCCATCGACGAGGAAGGAGGCGAGATGCGAGCATATGTATTGCGTATTCGTGTGAGCATCGGGGCGGTTTCGGCTCGGCAGGATTGAGCGTGTCACCGCACGGCTCAAACCCACCGAGTGGCCTCCTCGCATTTGACTTCTAGCCAGGGGTCGTGATGCAGGCGGTAGTCGCTGCTTACTCAACGTCATTGGTTGAATCATAACGTGATTCGCCTGTCAATGCGCAATCCACAGTTATCAGGCGTGAATGCTGGTTGCGACGCGGGAAACACGCGCAATGTCTTTGGCCTTGTGGCCGAGCACCAAGTATTCTTTGGCGATTATGCACTTAACGATACTAGGGTGTGAACCCAATTCAGGTTGTTGAATTACTTCAGCAAATCAGATTCAGATGCTCTGAACAAGGGGCATATTATGGGTCGATTTGATTTAAGTGACGAAGAGTGGGTGATTATTGAGCCGTACTTTCCTAAAGCGGGGCGTGGGCCTGCAAGGCAGGATGATCGTCGGATATTGAATGGCATCTTCAATATCTTGCGCACCGGGGCACCATGGCGCGATTTGCCAGAGCGTTACGGGCCTCGCACAACGGTCTACAATCGCTATTCACGTTGGGGGCAGCGCGGCATCTGGAAGGGCATTTTCGGCGCTTTGGCCCGTGAGCGAAAAGACAGCCTTATCTTCATCGACAGTTCCATCGTCAAGGCTCACCGCGCGGCGGCTGGGTCAAAAAAGGGGAACTGACAGAAGGTATTGGACGCTCACGCGGCGGCCGCTCAAGTAAGGTTCACGCGGCTGTAGATGAAGATGGACGGCCATTACGCTTGGAAATCAGCGGCGGCCAGCTACACGATAGCCAGATGATGGATGCTTTTGTGGATTGGGACAGGGAACCACTCGCCATCGTCGCCGACAAGGCTTACGGCAGCATCAGGATCAGGCAGCAAATTGCCGATGAAGGTGCACTTGCCGTCATCCCATCAAAGAGCAATGCGCGAAAGCCCATTCCCCATGATCCCAATCTCTATGCCAAACGCAACATCGTCGAACGCTTCTTCTGTAAAATGAAAGACATGCGGAGACTCGCAACCCGCTTCGAGAAAACAGCAACCAGTTTCCGGTCAATGCTGTATATTTTCGCATTAAGGTGCTGGTGCAATTGAGTCCACACCCTAGTCGGAGCTAGTTGATAGAGGCGTCTTCGACATATCTGCCCCTGGAGAACCTATACCAGACAAATTTCTGTTCCTTAAGGTCACCATGCTGGTCCATGCTGATTTGGCCTATTGCAGTATCAATCTTGTTGCCAGCACGGAGCCAGGCCGAAATCTGCTTTCCATCGATGGTGTTTAGAGTGTTGGCAGCATGCGCCCAAATTTCCAGCGACATATAAGACTGCAAAGTGTAGCCCACCGGATTAATGCCCTTCTTGCGAAACTTCTGGACCAGCGGTTTGGCTTCTTCGGCCTTTGCGGCATCAGCCGTGAAGCTGAAAATGGTTTTATCAGCGGCCTTCCCGGCATTTTTCACAAACGAAGCTCCGCCAAATGAGTCCGAGCCAATCATCTGGGTCTTAAGCCCCAGCGCCCGCATGGACTTAAGCAATTTTGCGGCCTCCGGCGCGTAGCCTCCAACAAAAACCACGTCCGCATTCATTGAACGCAACTCGTTTGCAAGTTTCTTATGGTCGGGCTTGTTGGCGTCATAGGAAACCTTGGTGTGGGGTATCTGGCCGCTGCCGTTCAATGTATCGCTCACAATTTCGGCAAGACTGTCGCCGTAGATTGAACCATCGTTGGCTATGGCAATTGATTTGCCCGCGAAATGTTTCGCAATGTATTTGCCAATGAAGACTGCCTGTTGGTCATCTCTTGGCGTCGTTCTGAAAACATTCCACCAGCCCTGCTCAGTAAAGCACGGATTGGTCGTTGTGGGAGAAATCTCGATTATTCCCGCAGCCTCATATATGGGCGCGGCAGCAATGGCGGAGCCGGCGCAGTGACCAATAACAGCGTTGACTCCTTTGGAAACCAAATCATGGGTAACTTTTACGGCCAGATCAGGGTTGCACTTGTCGTCAGCAACAATGAGTTTAAGCTTTCGCCCTGTGACCCCAGCACCCGCATTAAGCAGATCTGCCTGTGCCTGCACTCCCTTGACCATTTGACGGCCAATTTGGGCGAATTCTTTATTCAGCTTCATGGCGTAACCCACACCAACAAGGACGGCTTTTGGTTCAGCGGCACTCGATGGAGCGTACTGACATATCAGGAGACACAAGGCAAAGAGTTTTATGCTAAAGGTTCTTGAAATCGCCATCTGCGAACTCCTGTGACATGCTATGCCAAGCCGCACCAGATTGGCCGCGATTTGCAATGCTGACAACCTGAATTTCAAAATCTCGATCTCCACATCTTTGGCTGGAAAAACTGGAACACCGTAAACTCACAAAATCCTCACCCGTGGTTCCGCTCTTCTTCGCAGCATCAGGTCGCTCACCGCCCAGACCAGCGCGTCAAGCCGGTCGGGGCTTTTCTTTCCGTCACCAATTGCAGAACACATTTCGTCTTCAAGCTCGGCGAAGGCGCCGACATGGGATACCCTGCCCTGCTCATAGAGCGCCGCGACCGGTTCGGCCCGTGCCTGCTTGCCGCGCGTGGCGTGCACGGCGCGGAACGACAGGTCCGGATCGACTTCTCGCAGCACCTGCTCCACCATGGCGCCGCCCTGGTTGATTTCGGCCACTACACGAGAGGCTTGCCTTGTATGATAGAGCGCCACGATCTTCTTTGCCCACTGCGCCGGTCTTGCTCCGTGGACGGAGCAATCATCAAGCACATAGCAACGGCCATCAACACCCAATCCCACGCAGACAATGCCGCAGGCATTATTCGTTTTTCCAAAGCCCGCCGGCGGGTCAACCGCCACCACAACACGACGCAACTCCGGTGCAAATGAAACCCGTGTGTTCTCGATCAGGTCGCGCCGGAACAACGCGTCGGGATCATCCTCGATCAGTTCGCCGTTAAGCTCCTGCCTGCCCAGCCGCGTGCCGCCGTAGCGTTTCAGCACCTCGTCAAGAAAGGGTTTCGCCAGATTGATGCTGTTATCAAAGGTCGTCGAATGGCTCGTCACCGTGCCGCTGTCAGCCAGCAGCCGTTTCAAAACCGGTATGGGCCGTGGTGTCGTCGTAATCACAGCACAGGGCCGTTCTCCTAGCCGAAGTGCAAACTGCAACATGTCCCAGACCGCGCCCGCGTGCTTCCATTTTGCCAGCTCATCACACCAGGCCGCATCGAATTGCGGACCGCGCAAGCCATCGGGTTCCTCTGCCGAAAACACGTGGGCCACGCAGCCATTGGGCCAGGTGAGTTGGCGCTTCGAAGGCTCGAACACGGGCCGCTCATCTTCGCCGTGAATGGCGAGCAGGCCGGATTTGCCTTCGATCATCACCAAGCGCGCTTCGGCAAAAGTTGGCGCCACAATCGCAATGCGTTCTGCCCTGTGAACGAAGGGTTCCCACAGGCCCAACGCAATCGCCTTCACCCATTCGGCTCCGGCGCGGGTTTTGCCAGCACCGCGTCCACCGAGAATCAACCAGCTCCGCCAGTCTTTTCCATCAGGCGGAACCTGCTGATTGAGCCGTCCCCAATTCCGCCAGTCCGTGAGCACTTCCTGAACTTCCCTCATCGACAGGTATCTGCTCAGAAAGTGTGGCCCGTCGTTCGTGGTGTAGTGCCGTAAGACGGCGCGCAAGTTCATCACGGGCGGCGTCATCAAACTTGCGCCGCTCTTTAAGTTTTCGGGTGCGGTGGGCGCGATCCTTGCGTTCAAGTTCCAAAACCTTTTCCAAAGTGCGCACCAGCATGTTCACGGGGCGGATATCGCGTTCGCTGGTGGCGGAGGTGACCGCCGCGCCGATTTCGTCAATTTCGCCTTCAAGCTGCGCAAGCCGTTTCTGCAGCAAGTCCTTGAAGCGCTGGATCGTGGCGCGGGTGCCGCTGTTTTTCCTGGCACCCCGCAATTTCCAGCCGCGCTTGCGCGCTTCAACAATCAGCTTGGATCGATTGATTCCCAAACTTTCGGCAATTGATTTCAAATCCGTTGCCGGATCTTCGTATTTTCCGCGGGCCTGCTGCCATAGCACTTCGCCCGCGGGGCTTTCGCTCTCGCTGCTCATTTTTTCTAACCCAATTGTGGAGAATAGCCGTTTATAGCCCATCGACCGTACGCTGTCAAGCTTATTTTCCTATTTCAGGATTTTAATTTTACAGCCAGTGGCGACCGCCTCATTAAACAGGCCGCTCAATTTTCTGCTAAACCTCAGAAATGTATATGAATATTGATAAATCAGCCGCGTCAATCCTGGGCATTATTCTTGATGTGATGTAATTAGGCCGCAACGGGGCTAAATATTGGAGCCTGACCGGTTACGGCCTAGCCTGTGGGCGAATTTTCGGATACGAAATGTCCATGTGGGGAGATTCGATCCACACACGTGGATTTTGCTGGTGATGCAATGAATGTTTCTTTGAAGAAAGCCGTGCTGCTGACCGGAACCATTCTGGCTGGCATGTCTGGCAGCGTGGCTTATGCTGCCGATGTTGAAACGGTGACATCGCTTCCCGCGGTCTCGGGGCCCAATGGCAAGGTGGAGATCGGCGGCGGCTGGGCTGATATTGACAGCTTCAGCAGCGATGAAGTGTTTCGCGGCGGTGCGGCCTTCAGCTTCCCGGTTGGCGACATGTTCGGCATTCAGGCTGACGTGACGGCGCTCGATGCCTTTGGTGAAACGGCGGTGGGCGGAGCCGCCCATTTCTTCACGCGTGATCCCAATTCCTATCTCTTCGGTGTTTACGGCGGCTATGTTGATGCTGGTTCTCCCGATGCCTGGTATATCGGCCCGGAAGCCGAACTATACCTCGACAACATCTCGATTGAAGCGGTTGGCGGCTACATGGATTTCAGTGATGGCATTGGCAGCGAGTTTTATGCGGTGGGCGATGTTGCCCTTTACGCCACTGACAATCTGCGCCTGTCGATTGGCGCCAGCACGGTTGCAGGATTTGAATCGGGACATGCCGGACTGGAATGGTTCATGGGTGACACGGGGATTCCGGCTTCACTCACAGTTGACGGCCGCCTCGGCGAGGATGGCTTCACCTCGATCATGGGCGGTATCAGCCTGTACTTCGGCGGCGAGGACAAAAGCCTGATCCGGCGTCACCGCGAAGATGACCCGCGCCTGCACTTCTTTAACATTATTTTGGATGAGTCTGAAGGTTGATCAGCTGATCTAAGAACTTCGGATCAAGGGCCACACTAGATCACGATGATTTTGGATTGAATCAATCCAAAATCATAAACGTGATCGAAATCAACATTCTGGAGCATGGTGTTATCGCCAAAGTCTGTCAATTTTGGCGCATCATGCTCTAGGAGTGCGGCCTTTTTGTATAATTTCAATCACTCCGGAGCGTGGATCACTTCGAGATTAGGCAAGCCCCAGCACTGATGGCCCATGTCTTGCGCCATGATGCCGAGGCCTTCGGTTTCCATCTCGCCAGCCCCCCACACCGGGTGCCGGGGGCGGATACGGCCGTTTTGCACGCCGTAGCGAAAAGGCGGAAAGATCAGGCCATCGCGGTGGAGATCGGCGCGGACGAGGAGGATGGTTCCACCCACAGCATCGAGGCGAACCGGGCCTGCTGCCCCGCGAAAATCCGACATGATCTTGGTACCGTGCTGGCTCCAGGCATTCAGGTCGAAAGTCTCTCCGCCGGGTTGCTTTACACAATGGGGATGCACGATATCACGGTCCACTTCCAGCAGCCGCTCAATGAGGCCGGCGGGGTAATGGATGACATCCACGTCAAGCCACAGCACCCAGTCTTCGTCGGCGAGGGCCCGAAAGAGAAGCTGATTGCGGGACCTGGCAAGAACATTGCGCCGGGCCAGCTGAAATGCCGGGTTCCAGCGCGGCGTGTCCGGCGGCATGTGGAGGCCATAATCGCGTTTGACGGTCACGACCCGATGGCAACGCTTCTCCAATCGCGGCCGCAACGCTTCGATAAGACCCCAGCTTCCGTCGCGGCTATCGCCTTCCAGCATGCCGAGCGACAGCTTCTCCCGCGGGTAGGTCAATCGTTCGAGGTTGCCGGCATAGGTATTCAGGAAGTTTGCGGCGTTCTTGACGGGCGTGAGGATCAGAACCTTGCGTTCCCTTGCACTTGACAAAGTATCCTCCTCTAAGCCATCGAAACGAAGCCGTCTGGGCCCATCCCCAATCAGGACATGATATTCTAAGCATAATGGACGCCGGGACCACCGAAAGTATTGCGCACCGATTGTCGTCCCGCCTGAAGGCTGAACGGACATTCCCGCGCCGTGCATTCGCGGGCCGGGGCATTGTCATATGCGCCGGGGGCCCCCGCATGTTCACGAATGCCTACGTCCTTATCCATGTCCTGCGGCGTCATCTTGGGTGCCGGCTTCCCATGGAAGTCTGGCATTTCGGTCCCCGTGAATTGTCGCCCCGCATGGCAAGCCTGTTGCGGGCGCTTGATGCACAGCCGGTTGATGCCTGCGCCGTGATGAGCCTGCAACCGCCACAATTGAGCCACCCGTGGCAGCTCAAACCCTATGCCATCATGTGGTCGCAGTTCAGCGATGTGCTTTACCTGGATGCTGACCAGGTGCCGGTCCGTGATCCGGCTGAACTTTTCACCTGGCCGCAATTTCTTGCAAAGGGCGCCGTCTTCTGGCCCGACATCATCGACCTATTGGCGGACAATCCCATCTGGCAGCTTTGTGGTTTGCCTCCACGCCGTGTCATCAGCATCGAAAGCGGCCAGCTTCTCATTGACAAAGCGAGGCATTGGGTGAGCCTCGATATGGCGCTGGCGCTGAATGAGGAAGCCTATCATCTCTACAAGTTGATTCACGGGGACAAGGATACGTTTCTTCTCGGCACAATGATGAGCGGTGAGGAGTTTGCGCTGGTCCCCGGCCGTCCAAGAACCGATGCGCCCTGGTGTTTGTACCAGAGCGACTTTGCTGGCGATGTTTTCTTCCAGCACCGCACCGGCGCAAAGTGGAGCTTCAAGGGCCCACAGCAGGAGCTGCCGCAGTTTTTCCACCGCGAAGCCTGCGAAGCCGCCTTAGATGAATTGCGCAGCAAATGGAATGGACGGGTCTTTCACTCACAATCGCGGAGTACACATGCGCATGACGCCGAGGAAAGACTTCTCGGCCAGCGCTGCCGGCTGTCACGTCCGGGAGAAGCTGAGACAATGTTGCAGTTGCTGGCGGATGGCGAAGTCAGAACCGAAGGCACAACGGAACCGGCGAACTGGTATTGTGACGATGCGGGAGGTGCCGCCACGCTGGTTCTTAGTCTGGGCTTTGATCCACCGCTGCACTTCAAGCTTGCCCAGAATGGCGCATGGCAGGCAGGCGATGCCATGCTCTTTCCGGCCGATGAACAGGGGCAAAATAATTCAATTGACCTGGTGCGAGAGCTCATAGCTGCAACCGGTTTTCCGAGCCCCATCTCAGAGATGGCTTGGAGTAAACTTCAAGTGGCACTTGCCCTTCTGGGCTGCCGTCAGGCCGATCTGAGAGGAAAGCTTTTGCTTTTGGCTGGGGAGCAGCATCCGGGACCGGCGCGCGCGATGCTTGTGGAACTTGCCAATTCCCTCAGCAGCGCTGATGTCCTTCCAACGGAAACAGTCCCGTCCTCGGACTGGAATGTCATTCTCTCGCGTTACACCACAAGACAACCGGAGTAGGAGCATGGCTCTGCGCGCCTTGATGGTGGCACCGGCCATGCCGGCCCGGAGCGGCAATGGGTTGGCAATGCGGCTCGGGATATTTCTGGAGGCATTGCAAAGTATTGCGCGCACCGATCTTATTCTCATTCCCGTCCTGGGGGATACGACCGCGTTAAAACACGGAGACACGCAGATCTTGCGCGCGGCCCTCCAGCCCGATACGGAACTATCACTATTGTTGCGCTTGCGAGACCCCGAACAGCGCCTGCAAGGTTTTGTGCGCTATGGCAAAACAACGTTCGCAGGTCATTTTTCCAACGCAGCCTGGGCGGAACTCGCCCGCAGCGTCGCAGACAAGCGCTACGATATCGTGCATATCTCGCGGTCTCATCTTATTCCCGCCCTGCCTCACTTGCGGGGCCGCTCGGCCACAACCCTCGACCTTGACGAAGATGATCTTGCCTCCTTCACCAGCCTCGCCAGCTTGGAACGGAGGCGCAGAAATACCTTTCGAGCGGCGTGGCAGGAACAGGAGGGCAAAGCCTGTGACCGCCTCATCGGACAAGCGGCGGGAGCAGTCGATCTGGCCTTTGCCGCAAGCAGGGCCGAGGTTCATAATCTTTGCGGCCGCCACGCGGGACTTCGCATCGAATATCTGCCGAACGGCATTGCCCTCCGGGGACCGCGCCCGGCTTCACGCCGTAACACATTGCTATTCGTCGGTACGCTGGGCTATTTGCCCAATAACGAGGGCCTCCTCTGGTTCCTGGAATACGTCCTGCCACGCATTCGCATCCGCAGCACTTGCCGGGTTGTCATCATTGGACGGGGGCCGCCGCGAGCCAGCCTTCGGGCAGCGGCGCGGCGCGCGGGTGTCCTTCTTCTGGACAGTGTTGACGATTTAGAATCCTACTACCGTTCGGCTCGTGCAGTTATTGCACCGATGCGTTCAGGAGGCGGAACGCGCATCAAGCTCCTGGAGGCAGCAGCCTTTGGCGTGCCGTCAATTGCGACCCCGGAAGCCGCGTCAGGACTTTACTCCGCGGCGCGTCCTTGGGGCTGGATAGCAAGAGGACCTCAGCAATTTGCCGATGCTTGCCTCGAAGCGTTGACCAATGCAAAACAGGCGGCAACCCGGGCTGCGGTTGGACGACGTGAGGTCTCACGGAACTTTGACAGGGTGAAAATTGTGAGACAACTGGCACAGCGTTTCAAGGAACTGATCGATGAAAGAGAAAAATCCAGTGACTGAAATCCGCAACGAACAGCGTTTTCGCAGGAGAAGCGGTCTCGATATCAGCGAGCTCCCCGATGGCTACATGGTGACCGACGCCAAAACCGGGCGGGTTCACTATCTGAATCCGGTTGCCGCTATTATTTTCGAGTTATCCGATGGCACGCAATCCGTTGCCGCAGTGGTGCAACTTCTGAAGCGTGAATATTCGCTGGATGAAGCGCCAGAGGCCCAGGTGTCATCCTGCCTTTCCACGCTGCTGGCCCAGGAATTGATCGCGCCGTGCCCGACGTAACAGTTCGCACGCTAAAGCATGACATTACGATCCGGACGGGCGGCGAGGCGGAATTCATGTATCTCACGGGTGCCCCCGAGGTTGCAACGGATCTGGCACCGGCCAGCATCGAAATCCAACGGGAGGGAACTTTCCTATCGGCAAGTTGGCGCGATCTTGCGCCGTCTTTCCTCACGCGCGTTGCATCGGCGCGCGACCTCGTGCTGCAACTTGACAATGAATTGGCTGAGTTGTCACTCCGTGACGCAGAGCCAGGCATGCTGCTGTCGGCCAGCCTCGTGCATTGGCACGGCAAGCGGTTGCTGTTGTTGGGGCCAACGCTTGCGCGTACAGCCCTGGTGCTGGCGCTTTTCCGTTTGGACGTCAACATTGAAGGCGATTGGGTTTGTCAGCTGTCGCCTTCTGGGCTCATGGCCTTGCCGCGTAGCGTTCGCTGGGGCCTCCGCCTCGGCCGTTCCCATCCTGAGATCATGGAAATTACCGCGGATATTCCTTCCCATCGGATTGATTCCTTCCACGGCGAAATTCGGGCCTGGTGTCCCATGACTGAAGAACGCCGGTGGTTTTGCCGGAGCGGCGGCGTGGACGGAATTGTGGTGACCGACGATATGGCGGGCGGTTGCAGCCTGGCGCGCCGCCTCGCACCCGATTTGACCTGGGGGCACCTGATGTCGTCGAGAGTGACCGGCGACGGCAGCCTGCCCACGATAATGGCCCTGAAAGGTCTCGGGGCTGCGGCCCCTGCGATCAGGCTGTCCGTCGGCGATCTGACGGGAGCCACGGACATTGTCATGCAGTTTTTGGCCATGGTGGAATGAGAAAACGCTCCACACGCGCCGTTGCGCCCCTATTGCGGCTGTGTTAGCTTGCGCCTTGCTTGGTGTGGAGGATTCTTATGCAGGTTGGAGCAACTTCTGTTTCAGAAAACACGGCCGTGGATGATTCGGTCCATAATGCGCAAGCGGTGGCCCGCCTTCTTCGCCAGGCTCCATTTGAGGAGCCCCGGGTGGTTTCATTTGACATTGATTTCCTGGCTCCGAAGGGGCCAATCGCCTACGCCGGAAACGTTTAGTATCAAATTTCATTTTTCCGGAGGCCGCCGTCCACACAAGGAATTTGAGCGGCCGGTTACGGCATATTACTGGAGAGCGCGTTGTCAGCCCGTCTGCCGACAATATCAGCAGCCCTCATAGTCAAAAACGAGGAGCGCTTTCTCGAAGGCTGTCTGGAATCTTTGGCAGGTCAGGTCGATGAGATCGTCATTGTTGACACCGGTTCCTCGGATCAAACGGTTGCCATCGCCGAGAGCCATTCTGCAAAGCTCCTGCATCACCGATGGACTGGAGACTTTTCCGAGGCCCGGAACATCGCGCTTGAAGCTGCTACAAGTGAGTGGATTCTCAGCATTGATGCTGATGAGCGCTTGCATATCCCCGGCAACATGAAGTTGGCCGCAATGGTTTCTGGGAAGCGTGCCGTTGCAGCGCGCGTCCAATTCATGCCAAAGACTGGTTTTACGCGCTACGGCGAGCCGCGTCTTTTTCTGAACCGCCCGGATATGCGTTTCAGGGGCCGGATCCATGAAACTGTGATGCCTGATGTTGATCGCCTCTGTCTTGAGCAGGGGTTTTCCGTGATTATGACGAGAGCCAAGATTGATCACCTTGGCTATGATGGCGACCAGGATCACAAACATGCGCGCAACTTGCCGCTTCTTGAGTCGGCTGTCGCGAGCGGCCAGGCAAGGGTTTACTACTACTATCACTTGGCAGAAACCCTTGCGGCACTTGGACGTATTGAGGATGCAACACGGGTTGGGCACGAAGGCCTCGACGTTGCGCGACGCAATGACAATGACAAGAACCGGGCCGACGCAAGCCTGATCTATCAGATGCTGGCGCGCATTGCCTCTCCAGGGGAAGCTACTCTTGCATTGATTGAGGAAGGTATGGCCCGGTTTCCCCCGGATTACGCGCTGCGCTTTCAGCTGGCACAACAACTTGCCCAGCTGAACCGCCATGCGGAAGCGCTGCCTCATCTGGAATTGTTGCGGACGATAGATCCCGACACCCTTGGAGATGGATTGCTGGCCTTCGACCGCAGAATCTTTGGCGCGTTCGCATGGCAATTAACGGGTACCTGCCTTATGGCAACGGAGCACCGGCAGGAAGCACTGCAGGCATTTCGCGCGGCTGCGAATTAATTCTAAGCCGCCATCCGCCGCGTTGTCCTGATCAACGCCTTGGCGGCAACGTCGAACGCGCCATATTGCTCATGAATCTTCTTGATAACATCGGGCTTTCTGGCGCGGCTTTCGGCCATCATTTTTGATGAGAAGTGCCAGACATTCCCACCCGCATTGACTTCCAATGCGTAGAGTTCGCCGGTGCGCGCGTCAACGATGATGTCGCAACCCAGCAGCGGTATCGACGGGAAAGCGGCTGCCATCCTTAGCGCAAACTCATGAATTTCAGGATACTGGCCATACTCGATGCTTGCCCCGTTGGCATGATATATGCCTTTCTCAATTTCATCATCCGTGGCGGAAAAGTCCGGTCGCTGCGTGCTGCAGGAGTCTTTGGAAATATAAAGCACTTCGCCACACAGAGTGAGAGCCCTGTATTTCTGCGGAAACGGTCCCGAATCGATAAATCGCTGTAGCAACATAGGTGTTGAGTGCACCAAATTATTGAGCGGGAAATCTCCAGCGGCCATTCCGGACAGGCGGCGGGTACGAAATACCTGGATGCTCTTGCCTTTAGAGGTCAGGTGAAGTGGCATTGGCTTCATCAGAACAAATTCACCCCAGTATTCCGGATCAAGCTGCATGCCATTTTCGTACTTGGCAGTCTTGGGTGTCCGGATTCCGCCAAGCCGGAACATCTCGTCCTGCTGGAGCTTGGGCAGCTGCCGTGAAAGAAGGGCAGCGCCGCGCGGCAACGTGAGGGCCTCGGACAGCATCAAGTTGACAAGCAACGCCGGGTTTTTCCAGGTTGTATCGGGAAGCTCGGTAAACCGGTAGGGATGAAAAACCCTGACGGAAATGTCCGGGGCGATGTTCTCGATACGCTGGGCAATATCCTTGAAGTCTGCGGGATCGCATCGTGGAAAGCCCACGGCGAGAAGAAGTGTCTTGGGCGGCAACAGCACTTTTCGTTCGTCCTTTGAAGAAATGTCCCCTCACATTTATCCCTGCACTCTTTACTGTTGCCACACTTTTCTGTCACCCCGGGCAAACCTTTTAACTTTCGTCATGCTTACGAACTTTTAGGCTCTCTCATCCCGGCGAAGGTTCAAGCTCTGTCATCCCGGCGAACGCCGCTATCATATGCACATATCTTTGCTGCCATCCTTGCAATGATCAACGCGCTGAATTTGTTCTTTCTTTCGTCATCCCCGCGAAACTGAAGTTTCGCTGGGGTGACAGAATTTAGAGAGCGTTCGCCGGGAGGACACCAGGTTAAAGCTTATCCGGAGCCGTTGCCGGCGGCTTGGCCCGAGGCGGTGTAACGTCGGAATTAACGTCCGGTGCCGGCAGCGTCTCGGCCACCGTCGAGAAATCTCGCGTCGAACTCCAATCCACAGTGAGGACGAAGGAAAGGACGACCGCGAACGCAATGATAGCCAGGACGACAATGAGGGGACCGGTCACATCCTGGCTTGGCCGGTAAGCCAGATCGTGGTTGCTGGATACGCTCTTGGGCCTGGGTTCCAGTTGCGGGTTAGGTGCCATGGGTGTTGCTCCTGGGTTTTCGCTAACACCGCCATAATGCGTGAACTGCCAACTTGTTCCATGACATCAGGCCGGTTTCACTGCGCACACCAGCCTCGCCGCCGAAAAGTGGCGGGGCTTTCTTAACATTTAAGTTGGTGCATAGTCAGACTTGCGATCAGGCGTCCTGATTTCGCATTTCTTCATCGATGGCGTCAGGATCGGACTCGGAGTAATCGCCCTCCCGATTGACCACCCTGCGTTCGGCGCCGGTATTATCCGGGGATTCAGGATTGCCATGAGCCGCTTCCGTGCCTTCATCCACTTCGAGATCCTCATTTTCTTCCAGCTCGATGCGGGTTTTCTGCTTCCGGGCTTTTTTAACATCACGGGCAAACGGAGGATGGCCGGTTCGCGGGTCGCGGGGCTGGTCATAGCCTTTGTGTTTGTCCATCATTGTAAACTCCTCAGGTTCAGCCATTGCGATTTAGGAACTCGCGGGAGGCCCTGCATTTGGCGCGGGGATTTCCGCCAAGGGTTTTCCAGAATTCAATGCCATCCCTGACGTCGGCGATCGCGTCGCGGAGCACGCTGTCCACAAATAGCCAATCTCCGCCGGGCTCATAGGTCCCGTTGGGCCTGTACGTCGCGTCCAGCTCGGCTACTGCAGAGCCTTTCGGATCAATCATGCTCATCTCACGCATACTCATGCTCACCTCACGCATACTCATGCTCATCTCACGCATACTCATATCACGTCCCTTTCGAGTCAGCAAAAGCAACAGTCTGCGGGCCAGGAATTCCAGGGAGTCCCTGCCTGCCCTGACTCTTAATAATCTGGCACTGAATTGGTTCCGCCCTTCCGGTGAAAAATCCGCTCGTCCGGCGCAACCTGGAACCAATTTTCAGATCATGCGTTTTGCTTGCGGTGTTCAAAAACCGAAAGGATTATTGACCATGGATGATTTTGATAAAAAACCAAATTTTCAAGTGAATCAGTCGAGTGAGGGTAATGGCACAACTATCGCGATTATCGTCGCAGCCCTTGTTTTGGTTGTGGGTGCGTTCATTTACTTCGGCAATAACTGGAGTACGCCTACGGATGGCCCGCAGGTAACGCAGAACAGCACGACACTGCCTGCACCAGTTGTTGAGCCCCCGGCTGACCCGGCGGCAACGCCTCCGGCAGCCCAGCCAGAGACACCGCCAGTGACCCCGCCTGCTGATGCTCCTGCTACCAGTCCATAGATTGGCGATAGGCAGTTTTTAGAGCTAGGCGAGAGCAGGAAAAAGCCTCCGTTCGCGGAGGCTTTTTTCGCAGAATGACCAGGTGTTCACCCCCATGCAATTTTTTTACCGCCCAAAATCAAGTGCTTGAGGAACTTTTCAGCCATCGCGGCGTTTTAACGCCACCTTGAGAGGATTTTGTCTAACAAACATAGGAGCTTTGCTATGAAAAATCTTTTCCTTGCGACTGCTTTTGCAGCCTCCCTGGCCTTTGGGCTTCCTTCTGAAGCCGAGGCCAAGGTCGTAATTTACTTCGGCATGCCCCACTACGACTATCAGCCAGGTCCTGACTATATATACCGCGACGGCTATGGCTGGTATCAACCTCGGCCAGGCTACTATGGCCCCGCACGCCTGTCGTGCGGCGAAGCCAAATGGCGGGTTCGTGAGCGCGGCTTCCGGAATGTCAGGACGATTGAATGCGACGGCCGTACCTATACTTTTATGGCCCGGCGTGGCGATCGCCGCGTCACCGTCTATGTGAATTCCAGAACCGGGGCCATCTGGCGCGGCTAGAACCGTCTCTCACCCTTTGGCAGGCCCCTATTCCGTTGGGGCCTGCCGAGGGCGCGTTTGAATTTGTATGGACTGCAATGATGCCGCTCGGAAAGGCAGGAGAAATATATTGGTTCAAGATCACGGTCACTTTAGGTCGGGTCGACCTAAAGTGACAAACGTGATCGTTGATTAAATGCTGGCGCGTGATCGGACGGTTAACCGGTGTCCACTTAACCTGATCACGCGCTAGCGTCCTTCCAATGCACGACCCGACGTCAGGTTTTTCCGCAATACCGGAGTAGCTCTCGTCATTCTCGCCGTGCTCACCGGATCTATCGCCGTTGGCATGACGTTCATTCAGTTTTGAGCAGCCTTCACAAGCTCCGGCTTGCCTTGCCGCACTAGATCACGATGATTTTGGATTGAATCAATCCAAAATCATAAACGTGATCGAAATTAATATTCTGGAGCATGATGTTATCGCCAAAGTCTGTCAACTTTGGCGCATCATGCACCAGCTGCCGTTTTCCTTTTTCCGGGATACACCCATGAATGTTATCTTATGAATGTTACATTGGTCATGTAACCGGATTTGTTTTTGAGGCGGGAAAGGATTTCGTGAAACCGGCGCCTGGCAATTTTCGGTGCGCCGAATTCCCGCGCTTGACAGATTTTCAGGGCGGCCAGGTATTCGCCGGGGGTTATGTCCGGCTAAAGCTTGTGGATGCCCTTGATTTGCTCATCGCGCGTGAGGTGCCGCGTTTCGCAGAGGTAGTCGACCAATTGAACTGCTGCATCTGCCATGGGTGATCCCCCTGCATTGTTCGTATTTCGAAACATCACCGATAACGTAATCAGCCGTAATTTGTTCCACAGGCAGATTCAATATCGCGAAGCCCCGGCGCGGGAAGGCATTTCTCGCGTCCATCCTGTTAATCGTGAGGGAACCGAATGTGCCACGGCGCGTTAGGGTTGTAACTTTGTGCCATCGCGGCACCGCCGCGCTGGGCCGCAATCCCATATGGAGGTTTCGATGCGCATGCAGTCCCGCTCACTCGCCCTTTCCGCCCTTCTGCTTTCAACCGCCCTCGCCCTGCCCGCTTTTGCAGCGAACACGCCGGTTTCACCTGCGGTTCCCGCCGCACTTGGCACTGGTTTTTCCGAGGAAGTTTTAGCAACCGGGCTTGAAATGCCATGGGAAATCACGCTTGGTCCCGACAAGTTCCTCTGGATCACCGAGCGCATGGGCAAGCGCGTGAGCCGCATCGATCCCGATACCGGCGCGCAAACAGTGGCACTCACCATCGATGAGGTTTTTGTCGGCAAGCAGCACGAAGGTCTGCTCGGTCTGGCGCTTCATCCGGAGCTCGGAATGGGCCAGAAGCAGACAATCCCGGTGGGCTCTAACTTCAGCCAAACATCCCTGCGAGGTGATCATTAAGGAACATCCCGGCGGGGTCGAATCTGCGGCGGAGAGCCCTAAACGCTTCATATTTCTCGAACTGGCATGCCAGACGCTCTCCCGTCATGAAGTGCAACTTGCCCCAATGGGGCCTTCCTCCCTGTTCAAACAATCTCTCATCGCACTTCTTTAGATAGGGCCAATAGTT